>JALURD010000139.1 GCA_027057815.1 Acidilobaceae archaeon
CCTCGAGGAGGGCCTGGACGGTCCTATCCTTAACGCTGAGCGTGAAGGGATGGAAAAACTCCAGCTTAGCCCAAACCGTGACCCCCCACAGCTCCCCGAGCCTAACCAGGGGCGTAGGTGCCCTCCCGAGCTCCAGGGGGGATCCGTAGACGAGGCCCAGAGGAGGATCCCTGAGGGAATCATACACGCCCAGAGAGTCGAGGGGCACATCCACCGGGACGGGCTTCCCCTCAGTAGCAGGCGCAAGCCTAGCTCCCAGGAACCTGAGGGCCCAGCAGAGCCCCCGAGAACCCTCAGCTACAGATAAGCCACCATCGAGCGCCAGGCTCTCCCAAACCCTCCACTCCCCAATCAACCTGCCCAGAAGCCCCGCAATACTGGACACCCTAGGGGGATCCCCACAATCCAGCCCAGAGACCTTCACCAGCCTAGCCGCCGCCAAGCCGCCACCCCACCCTTCAAGCGCTGGAGCCGCGACTAAGAAGCTACAATACAAACCCAGAGCAACTCCCCGGAGGGATGGGCTAGGGCCTCCTCCGGCCGCGGTTAACCCCATAACCCCCCACTGGCATGAGTTAAGGGTGGAGGCGGGGGTGCCCGAGCCCGGCCAAAGGGGGCGGGCTTAAGACCCGTTGGCGTAGGCCTGCGTGGGTTCAAATCCCACCCCCCGCACCACTCTCCTCGGACTCCAGTGCCTCCTAGTAGCCGCTTCACGGCATCTTCAAGGTGCATCATGAGCATAGTCTTACGTCTGCCATAACCGAAATACTCCTCTACATCCAGGTATTACTAGACTCGGCCTTTACACCTGACTTTAATGAACGTAGATGGACGTAGACGTACAAGACAAGGCATCAAAACGTCCTGGCACTAGTTCGGCATAGTCTGGGTGGCAGTGATGTGGAAGAATTCTAAGAGGGGTGCAGCCTAGATTATGATTAGAATAATGATATGGTGTCTTTGGATGATATTCGCTTTAAGGTTTTATCAGTATGTAATTTAATTAGAGTCGAAGTTTTCTGGGCAGCTATGCAATGATTAAATAGATGATTATGGCTAGGATTCCGTTTATCACTTGTAGCCCTAACCATGAAATTCTGCCTGTCCTGGATGCGCTATGTGGGGGTATAGGTGGGGATCCTCTTAGGATGGATAGCGTCATGTAGAGCTGGAGTGAGGCAAGTACGAGTGGAAGAGCTTTGATGTGGATGGGGGCTTGGAGTAGTAGTGTTTTAGTGGCTGCGTAGAGGGTTGCTGCAGTGACTATTAGGAGTATGGCTTTATCAACTATACCCGGGGTTGGAACGGGTTCCCACTCCTCGTCGAGCGGAGGCTCACTTAACTGCGCTACCTCCGCCTGTCTTATAGCGTATGCCGGGATGACTGCCTGGAGCACTAGCACGCCAATTGTTAGTATAAGTGCCTGCCACGCGATTCCAAGGGATAAGCCTGCGGCGACGGAGAATAAGGCTATAGCTGTAATGGAAGCCCCGGCCAGCCGGGCTGTCCTCCTCCAAGCAGTGGGTGTGGCCGACGAGTAGTCTGTCAACTTCAGAGCATGGAAAGCTGCAGCATTACGTGAAGCCGCGATGAGCGCTAGTCCGAGGAGTATAAATGGCAGTGCTAGGAGGATCCCTGTGAGGGCCTCATAGTAGTCCAAGGGCCGCTACACCTCCCCCCGGCACGCTATCACGCAAGCCAGCCTCCCGAGCTCTTTGAGGGCGGCTCTGAGGGCCTCCCTCCCTTCACTCGTTAATCTATAGTACTTCCTCAGACTCCCCGTCTGCCTTCCACGGGTCCAGTATGACTCCGCGAGTTTTAGGCGCTCAAGCCTCTTGAGTACATCGTAGAGCGTGGATTCAGGCGGCTCCCAGCCTGTGAGGGCCAGTATATAGCGCCTAATAGCGTAGCCATGCATGTCCCCCTCTCTACTGAGCAGCCACAGGACTATCACTGCGAGGAGACCCCTCCTAACGTCGGCTAGGAGCCTGTCAGGCGCCTTCAATCTCTCCCCCTCGACGCAGTGGAGGCATACAGTGAAGTAAGTATCGCAACAACTACGAAGCCCGTAGCAACCGCGAGACCTGCCGGCGGGGCTATTAGCCTCGGGCCCACTATTATGAATGAGAAGACGCCCGCAAGACCGTTTATAGCGCCGTGCCCGGCCGCAGCGGAGTATATGCTACCATACCTCTCCACCATTAGGGAGAGTAGGATACCCGCAGCTGTAGTATAGACTGTGAAGACCGCCAAAGCAACCAGGCCGCTAGCGGCTGATCCGCCACAGGGCTCGGGTACCGGGATCCTGAAGTTGTACCCACTCATTATCAGGGGGGCATGCCAGAGGCCCCACGTGACTCCGACGAGGAGCGCGGCCAGCACACGGGGTATTCCATAGTGTTTGAGAGCCTGGTACATGTAACCCCTCCACCCGATCTCTTCCAGTAAAGCCACTATCATGTTGATAGTCACCCCCGCTAGGATCCCAGCCAGTACCAGCATGAGGATCAGTGGGCCTGCAACCCAGCCCATGGAGGATAGGTAGTTGCACACCGTGAATCGGCGCAACGCTAGTAGGGGTAGCGAGCCGAGAGCGTAGGCTAGCAGCACCAGCAGGGCAGGAAGGAAAAGCGCTCTATCCCATACATTCCCTTTGGGAGGCCTGAGGAGCACGTAGTCCTTGAACCCCTCCATCCCCCTGGAGTCCTTATTGAGGGAGAATGCTAAGAGCGCGCCTAGTGTTGGCGTCGCCATCCTGACGACTAGGAGTGCCAGAAGCAGTAAAGTTCCAGCTACTCCGCCTGAATTGTCCATAACGGAGAGTATAACCGTATAGTCTAGAAGGTATGCTAGCCCGAAAGAGACTAGGATGTAAAACGCTAGGCCTGAGTAGGCCCTCAACACGCATCCCTCTATTCTAGGAGTGTTTCAAGTAATTATTAATACTCCGGGATCCGGAGTATTAATATCGGCTGGACACCCTTACAGTATATTGATGGAGCGTGGAGGGCCTATGGTTGAGGCCACGGTACCCGGCAAGGAGCTAGTGCTCATCGAGCTGAAGAGTCCACTAATCCTTGGGGTAATCGCGGTCGTAATTATTCTCACTCTAGCCCGATTAGCAGGGATCCGGTTCCTCGAGAGGGTTAGGTTTACCCCTGGAGCCGGTAGAACCCTCAGGCTGATAACGTTAATCGTAATCGTTATAGCCCTCCTTGTCCCCATAATCGTGGCCTTTGGTACGATAGATCCTAAGTACGACTATGGTGTCTGGATGGAGGACAATAGCTTAATTGTGAGATTCTACCGGCACGAGTCAATCACGATTAATGTATGCGACATAAAGAGGGTGGACTTACTCAAGACGAATGATGCCCTCGACTCCTTGAAGTATAGAGTCAACGGGCTCAGCGACCCAGCGACAGGCCTAATAATAGGCTACTTCAAAACGAATGATGGTAAAGACGCAGCTGTTATAGTAATGAGCAAGCACGCCGATAAAACACTTGTCATCCTAACTGACGACAATAAGGTTATATTAGTAGGCGTTCCAGGAGTTGAAAGAGTATACGCTGAGTTAGTTAAGGGATTAGAAGCCTGCGACTAGTCGCTTGAGTTACTCAGCATAAACCGCTTTTATCAAACAAGGTTACATTAAGGCAGCGTCAGCCTCGTCTGCCACAGCCAATCGAGAACACTGGAGAGTAGGATGTAGTCTACCTTGTGTCCGGCATGGTTCCTTAGGTGATCTGATTTTTCTAGACCATGATCAGTTTCTCCTCAAACCCTCCTAGCCAGGATCACGGGAGCCTGAGAGTGGGTGGTCCCCGCGACTATTCTGCTCTTCCATTACCATTATATCCATTAATATATAAGTAATATATAAG
>JALURD010000140.1 GCA_027057815.1 Acidilobaceae archaeon
GCGGATTGACTGTGGATGACGTAAGCGAGCGGCTAGCGGAGGTTGTAGAGCCATGGTAGCTTTTCCCTTCAACCCGAGGGATCTCCAGAGAATGCTTAAGCGTATGGGGATAACTATAGAGGAGCTTAGCGCGTTACGGGTTACCATCGAGCTTGCTGAAGGCAAGGTTTTAGAGATTAGTGAGCCCCAGGCTGTCATGGTAATAAGGTCTAGGGGCCAGCCTCCAATGCTTTACGTCATCGGAGAACCTAAAGAGGTAGAGGTTAAACCGGCCGAAGCAAAGGAGGAGGCTCCGTTTACTGAGGAGGACGTCGCACTAGTGGCTGAGCAGACAGGTGTTTCCATGGAGGAGGCTAGGAGGGCGCTTGAAGAGACAGGAGGCGATATTGCGGAAGCTATTTTAAGGCTTCAAGAGAAGAAGGCGGGGTAGTTTATTCTAGCCGGCGACTTCCTTGACGTGAGGATTCACCTAGGTTAATTTCAAAGAGGTGCAGATAGATCAAGTTCAAAGCGCGTAGGGTCCTACACTGGCCTTTTGCGCGCCTTGCCTCATATAGTGTATTAGCTCGTCGACACTTCTAGCTAGGCTAAGGACTAGGGGTACACCGTCAAGCTTAGCAAGCTCTATTGCCAGCGGGTCCACGTTCTTCCGGGGCCCATGGATTATCACGAGGCTCGGCTTCACGGGTGAAACCCTGACGGCTACCAAGGGGCTTCTTCCGGCCCTGACGCCCGTGAAGACTATGGCTCTTTGTGATGTTAGACCCAAAAGCATGTAGAACTGGGTTCCGCTTAGAGTGGTTATAGCTCTGATACTGTCCACTATTGTATACCCGTATATCTTCCGGTCTATGGGTACTTTAGGGGATAAGACAACGCCCTTGACGAGGCTTACAACTTCCTCGATCGTCAAGGGCGTTTCAAACTCTCTCATATCAAGAACAACGCCTGGAGGCAAGCCGAGGCTACGAGCTAGCTCCGAGACCTTAGCCCACCCCCGTCCTGCATCTATCGTTAGGAGAGCGTTTATGAAGCGCCTCACAAACTTGACTCCAGGCTGCCTTCTACCCTTCTCGTACTCACTGATCACGCTTGTTGCCACGCCCATGTTTCTAGCGACATCCGATTGGCTGGCTTCGAAGTACTCTCTCCACTTCCGCAAGGCTCGACCGGGCTCCTGAGCGTAGACAATGTCTCCGGCTATGCGTTTAGCTATTATTTGAATAATGTAATCCTTTGGTTCCCAGGCGGGCTCGCCCAACCCTCTAAACCCGTACTAGGCAAACAGGCACCGGAAGGCATTAAACCTATGAATAGTTGGGCGGCTCGGCGCCGCCTGAGAGGGTCATCGCCCTCCGTGGGCTACAGGGCTACCCGCGGATTCCTCATTGCCGTAAATCAGACTATTATGAAGGGAGGACTCTATAAAGGTTCTCAGCAGGCCCTATACGCCTCAGGGGGTAAGGGGTCATGGCTGCTGGCGATGATCTTGAGAGACTCGTCAAGGGCTATGTTCTATTAAATGCAGTCAAGTACGAGGGCAAAGCAAATGTTGGCAGTGTTATGTCGATGATACTCTCTGACTATCCTGAATTAAGGCCTAAGGCTAGGGAGATAGTAGCCATAGTTAGGAGGCTCGTGGACTGGGTCAACCAGATGCCAAAGCAGGAGCAGGAGGAAATCCTTAAGAGAGAGTATCCTGAAGTCTACGAGAAACACCTTAAGAGAGAAGCCGAGAAGCACGCCAGAGAGGAGCGGGAACCTGCACTTCCTCCTCTTCCAGGAGCTGTTGAGGGTAGGGTTGTGACGCGGTTCGCGCCAAACCCCGACTTCGTTATACACATAGGCAACGCTAGACCGGCGATTTTGAGCCATGAATATGCTCGCATGTATAAGGGAAAGATGATACTGAGGTTTGAAGATACAGATCCGCGCACGAAGACGCCTCTGAAGGAGGCGTATGACCTGATTAAGGAAGACCTGAGATGGCTGGGAGTCAAGTGGGACGAAGAGTACATTCAGAGTCTTAGAATGGAGATATTCTACGAGCATGCAAGGTCAATGCTGGAGAAGGGATGCGCCTACGTAGACTTGTGTGGCGAGGAGTCCAAGGAGCTAATCAGAGCTGGCAAGGCGTGCCATACGCGGGATTACCCTCCCGAATGGCAGCTTGAGCAGTGGGATAAGATGCTTGAAGGCGCCTACGGTGAGGGTGAAGCGGTCGTCAGGGTCAAGACGGACTTGAACCATCCAAATCCCAGTGTAAGAGACTGGGTCGCGCTTAGGATAATAGACACTGAGAAGTACCCGCACCCACTAGTCGGGAGTAAATACATTGTATGGCCCACTTACAACTATGCCGTAAGCATAGACGATCACTTAATGGGTGTTACACACGTTCTCAGGGGTAAGGAGCACCAGGTGAACACTGAGAAGCAGCTCTATATCTACAAGTGCTTTGGATGGGATCCTCCGGTCTTCATCCACTTCGGCAGGCTCAAGCTTGAGGGCTTCATTATGAGCAAGAGTAAGATCAGAAAGCTCATGGAGGAAAACCCGGGGAAATTCATGGGGTTTGACGATCCGCGCTTTGGGACTATTGCCGGGCTTAGGAGGAGAGGGATCCTGGCTGAGGCAATAAGGAGGGCTATACTTGAGGTTGGCGTTAAACCAGGGGACGCCACTCTTAGCTGGGCTAACCTGGCTGCTGTAAACCGTAAACTCCTCGACGAGAGAGCGGATAGGATAATGTTCGTCTCAGACCCAGTCAAGCTTAAAGTGGTAACTGAAGGCAGGTGCCTTAAGGCCTCGATCCCACTTCATCCAAATAGGCCTAATGAGATCAGGGAAATAACGGTGTGCGACGGTGAAGAAGTGTTTATCGAAAGAGCCGACTCCGCCGCGCCTGAGCTTAGGCTAATGGGTCTTGGAAACTTCTCCGTCGAAGACGGCGTGCTCCGCTTAACGTCGACGGAGCTTGAGTACGCTAGAAGAAAGTCCCTTAGGGTTGTCCAGTGGGTACCAGTCAAGAATAACGTCAAGGTAGTAGTACTAGAGCCCAGGGAGCTGGAGTTAATTAGGATCGAGGGCTACGCAGAGCCGTATATGAGGGAGTATAGGAGGGACAGCGTGCTTCAATTTGTTAGATTCGGGTTTGTGAGAGTTGACGAGGCAGGTGACGACTCCTACACAGTGATCTTCGCGCATAAATAACGATCGACATTCAACCCGTTCCAGGTTGTTGTCCTAGTAGCTTCTCTACCCTCTCTAGCGACGATGAAAGCTGCACATAGACGTTATGCGGGTGGATACTCTCTAGCGATTCTACCTCTACCTCTATCTCTGTGTCGCCTGGGAGTCTGTGTTTCCTAGCCAGCAAGTAAAGGTTAAGGATGGCCCTCCGTGCTACATCCTCGGCGAACTGCGGGTTCCTGTGGGCGATCTCAACAAGCTTGGCTTCGTCAATCCTCTTGAGGAACGTGAATGCTGGTGCGGAGAACGATTCCCACAGTAACCGTGCGACTTCCTCTATTCTAACGAAGCCGGACTTGTATCGGATAACGCCGGTCAGGCGGACCTTCTGGCTATGGCTAATAGAGATACCTCCAGGCAGCACGCCGAGCCTGCTGGCAGCGGTCTCCATCGCGCTCGGGCACACTGTTAGACCGTAAACTCTAGCGCTTACCTCGATTAACCTGTCCCCTGTTCTTGAAAGTGACACTGCTATTGTGGCTTCTACAGGTTCAACGCCCTTAATGCCAGCATATTCCAGATTTACGTAGAGTGTTGTTGAGGCTGATGCTCTGGCCTTTTCGGAGTATGGATGAAGGTCGAGCAGGCTTTTAACAACGTTGTCCAGGTACTCTTCTATGTT
>JALURD010000141.1 GCA_027057815.1 Acidilobaceae archaeon
CGTTAAACCCGGGCTTTTGATCATCTATTTCCTGAGTAGCGACGATAACGCCATCTCTTAGTAAGGCCTTAATTTCTTCATCACTATACCCGGCTTCGCGTAATACGTCAAGTGTATGCTCTCCCAGCTCGGGCGGCGGGATGTTAGCCATTGGGTTATGGCCGTTTATTCGTACAGGCTCGGCTAGCTGAGGTGCACTTCCGAGTATCCTATGACTTATGTGTTTTACAATCTCGTTGGTGTAAGGATCTTGGAATAGCTCATCTAGTTCGTAGACGGGAGCTGCCGGGATCCCATGCTTCTCCATGATCTCAAGCCATTCATCCCTACTCTTAGTGACAAAGATATCTTCAAGTATTGGGATTAACTCGTCTCTATTCTTCACCCTATCGGGGTTAGTGCGGAATCTGGGATCCTCAGCGAGGTCAGGCCTACCTATCGCCTCGCATAGTTTTTTCCAGAATCTATCGTTTGCAGCGGCTACAATGAACCATTTTCCATCGCCTGCCTTGAAAGCCTGGTATGGCACTATGCTTGGATGCGCGCTACCCATACGTGGAGGCTTATTCCCTGTTGTTAAGTATATCATCGGTATATAACTCATGGCGAATATTGCCGCGTCAAAGAGTGGTACTTCTATGTAGACGGGCTTCCTAGCCGAGCGGAGCGCTGACACAGCGTATAAGGCGGCAAGTGCTCCAGTGATTATATCGAAGAGTGCAAAGCTCACTCTAACAGGCGGCCTTCCCGGTTCTCCGGTTGTAGCCATTAAGCCACTCATGCCTTGAACTATGAGGTCGTAGGCAGGCTTGTTCTCATAAATAGAGCCGGGTCTGAAACCCTTGATGCTGACGTAGACTAAGTCAGGATTTATTTTGAACAGTGTCTCTGGGTCGACGCCGAGTTTCTCCCTTACCCCTGGCCTGTAGTTCTCGAAAACTATGTGGCTAGTACGTGCTAGTCTATAGACGATCTCTCTGCCCTTAGGATGCTTAAGGTTAACCGCGATACTCTTCTTACCCCTGTTAATGGATAGGTAGTATGCGCTCACACCCCTAACTAACGGGGCCCATGACCTGGTCTCATCCCCAGCCGGGGACTCAACCTTGATCACATCCGCGCCTAAGTCGGCTAGAAGCATTGTGGCAAAGGGCCCAGCTAGTGTATGGCTTAGATCGAGGACTCTCACGCCTTTAAGGGGGGCCTCCACCACTGGCCACCGGTTTCTACTGTAAAACCACATAGAAGGGTTGAAGACCTAGTAAAGCGAGTCAAACTATACAACTACCGGTACTGGATGTGGTTTACTACGGAGGCTGTATACCAAGGGGGTTGGGTATGAGTTTCGAGGCTGGTTGGGATGTAAGACTATACCTTCTTTGCTTCACGGGGGATGGGAGATTAAGAGGGCCCCAAAATCGAACGAGGTTATAAGCTAGGTTTTAGGGTTCTAGTATATCGGGTGTCCTCGGGTAGAGAGCCGCTTCGTGGATCTTCTCTAATTTAAGCAGAGTCTGGAGTAGCCTCTCTACACCCATGCCAAAACCTCCATGGGGAGGGAAGCCGTACTTGAACATGTCAAGGTACCAGGAGAAGCTCTCAGGCCTCATGCCGGCCTCCATTATTCTTTGTGTAAGCCTCTCAGGGTCGTGCTCTCTCAGGCCTCCGCTACTCCATTCAACTCCATACTCTCCTGGCCCCATGAAGTCTATTCTGTGGGCCATCTTCGGGTTGGAGCGGTTGACCATGTAATAGAATGCTGTTATGTCCTTCGGGAACTCTGGTATAAAGAATGGCTCCTCGAACTCCTTAACCAATGCACGCTCTTCGTCAGCTCCAAAGTCCTCGCCCCACTCTATGTTGAAGCCTTTTCTTCTCAGTATCTCCAGGGCCTCCTCGTAAGTTATGACCTGGTAGCTCTGCCAAGGCTCGAGTTTGACGCCAAGCAGCTCTAACTCCTTCTCGTTCTCTTCAATTATCTTCTCAACTATATAGTTGACCAGGCGGAACTGCAGGTCCATTAGGTCCTTCGGCTCCACTAGAGCTGCCTCGACGTCTATCTGCCAGAACTCTGTCAAGTGCTTTCGGGTCCTGCTCTTCTCCGCTCTGAAGCTTGGGGCTATGCTGAACACCTTACCAAACGCTGCCACGGCGCTCTGCTTGTATAGCTGCCCGCTCTGGGCTAGGAAGGCCTGCCTGTCAAAGTACTGGACTGGGAATAGTTCAGCGCCGCCCTCCGTGGCGGTGGCTATTATGATGGGGAAGTTCAATTCGACAAATCCTTCTTTATAGAGAAACTCCCTAGCAGCCTTCATGAGGGTGCTTCTCACCTTGAAGATAGCTTTCACTTTGGGCCTCCTTATGTCGAGGTATCTATACTTCAGCCTGGTGGGCCACTCGGCTTCTACTTTACCGTAGAGATCTATAGGTGGGGGAGGGCTTGGGGAGACTACCTCTATGCTTTCGGGTATAATTTCACGCCCGAGCCTGGCTATCTTGCTCTCGACTAGGCGGCCCTGCACTTTTATGAAGTATTCCCTGCCGAGCTCTTCTACGAGGCTCCAAAGCTCCTCGGGGACGAGGCCTTTCTTAATAGTGACTTGTTCTTCCCCTTCAAACGTCCTAAGGAGTATGAATGCAATCTTCCCTTTACGCCTAATGGTTGCAACGTGCCCATAGATTGTGACTGGCTTCCCCTCAGCCACCACCAGGCACCCTAGCGGCCTGTGGGTTAAGGGGCTAAATTACGCAACGCCCTCAGCGCCGGCAAGCCGGCCTTCAAAGTGTACATATTCAGCCTGAATTAGGCCTCCACTCTTCAGGTACAACGTAGCGCCGGGAGCTAGGCCAATTACCGGGGAGTAAGTATAAACTACGGCCTCTTCGAATCCTTCGCTTCCTGCAGAGCTTAGCACCGAGCATAGAAGAGCCCAGCCAATCTTCAAGAGTCTATACTCGGGTCTTACGGCTACGCCAGCTAGCCAAGCTACCCCATCGAGGCGTGGGTGAGGGGCATAGCCAGCGGCTCCTATAACCCGGTCCCCAATTACCGCGGCAAACCACCTTGAAGGATTATCCTCCAGCCACCCAGTAACCTTAGATAGTGCGGACCCGTAGCCTCCTTCATCCGCCTCAATCCACCATCTCCAATGGGTGCTGAGGCCGTCAAGGTACGCTTTAGCCACGCTCTCGAGCTGGCCCAGCTCCGAAACCCTAATTATCAAGAAGCTACTACCAGGTTTCTCGGCGCACTTCATGATGGGGGACCCCAGGAGCCACTTCACCTTGAGTATCCTGCGCCGCGGCTCAAGCCCCAGCAGGGAGACTGCTTTAATGATGCTAGGCACGCCGAGAGCGGACACCCTGACAAGCCTGCTCTTCAACTTTGGCTCTAGCCTGGAAAGCAGGTTCTCTACTAGACGCTTGAGTGTGTCAGAGTGTGCTGGGTCCACAGCTAGATCTCTAACTTCAACGATTCCGGGAAGAATGAAGGCTGAAGCAAAGGCTACCGGTTTGCCGTCAAGCATGGCGGCCATGGAGTACTCTGCCGAGGAAACTATGGCCTTGATGGAGTCTAGGGTTACATCTTCGAGTCCCCTGTAAACGCTCTTAACCAAATCAAAGACTATATCGAAGTTATCAACGTTTATGTTAATAAAGTGGGGCTCATCACTCATTCTTACTCCCTGCCTTCACGCATCTCAGCTTCGAAGCTTGCTCCAGGGGGTTTCACTTTAATCTTCCCCCGGGCATACCTCATCGAGATTGGTGACTGCCAGTTTGCCCGTTGGAGTTCTTATGAGGCCTGAGGGCGTTAAGGCCCATGTGGGTATAATTGGAGGCTCGGGCCTTTACGATCCAGGCATTGT
>JALURD010000142.1 GCA_027057815.1 Acidilobaceae archaeon
AACTTGTACCTCTCAACGGCTTTCAAGGCGTTCCTGAGGAAATACCTGCCCATCCCATGCTCGCACGTCATCACACCAAGAGGGCCTCCCCAGAGTGGCACCCCTCTCTTCTCCATTAACGGAAATAACACCAGCTCCTCCTTCCCGTGATGACACTGATCCGCGAACCGGCTCAGGAAGGCTATCAACTCCTCCACTACATCAGCTTCAATCTTATCCTCCGAGAGCAGCTTCACGGACCTCTTTAGTAGCGAGAGGGCATCTAGTATGTGCTCATGATCCTCGACAAGCCCGTCAACTAGATGCCTTCCAGCCACGTCCAGCACCCAGACGTCGATTAGATTTAGGCTAGTGTATAAGTCAATGCAATAATAATAAACGAGAATTAAACATATTAAAATACTTAACATTAGAGTATTCACGGCATTTATTCACACGTTAAGAGGCTAGAGATATGAAAGAAGTATAGTCTTTACATTGATCACCCGAGCTTCTTGATGGACTTCAAAAACTCAAACTCGCATCCTTCTGTTAGGAGGAATTGGAAGAGGAGGGTTAGTGAATAGGTTTCCTCCTAGATACAAGATACAATCCTGCAGAGGCTGCCATTAGTGCCAGGCCAGCAGCTAGCACTGGAACGCCTAACTCGTTTACCTCCACTCCATGCACTACTAACTTACCACCTACAGGTGAAGGCGATAGTAGTGCGAAGGGCGTGCCTGTGAGTTCCTGTGTGACCACGAGTCTAAGGTAGGTCTGTCCGCCTTTCACTATCAACTGCTGGTTAGGGTAGTACTGCCACATCGTGCCCGTCCACCAGTAGGCCTGTATGTTGGAGCCAGGCACCTGAATGTCAATATAGACAGTTGGTGTGCCACCAGTCACAGTCCAATTGACTAGAATGTCCAGAAGCAGGTATATGCTTCCAAGGCTTGAGGGGTCTGAGGCACCGAGCGCCACGATCTGTGGCACTGTTAGCGGGTCGGAGAACCAGACCCTCAAGCTGCCGGTTACACCTGTTGGGAAGAATGGCGTTACGTCGACGGGAGTGGTGCCTACCGACACCGTGACTGTAGTCCCGTTGTCTGCATCTGTGAAGTCTATAGTGGTGTATGTTAGGCCGGTGGCTGAGTAGTAGACGCCGGGGTTAACGGTGTAGCTTAGCGTTACCCCGGCGAACATTACTAGGAATCCGAGGATTGTTAGTACGAGACCCGTAGTTCCTAGCCTGTTAGCGAGTGTAGCCAGTTGCAAAACCTTGCACCCTATCAACACCAATTAATCACGTGTTGATATTTAAGGGTTTCTCCCTAGAAAACACCGGATTATACTTGCTGTACATGCGGGAGGGAGTACCCTGGTAGGCTAGCCGCTCCTCGGGTTAATGTATAGCTGTAGAGTTGCACCGGTTCCCTCTTCGACCTTGTACTCGAGGGGTAGCCTCCTTGCGGCTTCGGCCCAGTCGTGGGTTTTAACGTACTCCTCTACTAGCCTAGATAGCGTTAGGTCGGCCTTGTATATCGTAACGTTCTTGTCCCAGCCAATGACTACTGAGGCCCCTTTCTCTAGGAGGATGTCGGCGAGTATCTGGGATCCCGAGAAGCATGTTGCAAGTATGAATACCGACCCCTCTTTAACGGTGACGTACTCCTTGATGTAGTACTGGGTTACAGCCACGTACGTCTTGTTATAACCCTCGACGGGCCTAAGGAGGGGGACTCCCTCGACCACCAATCCTCTCCTTTGGAGGTCGGGGTATGCGTCTCTGCTGTACCTCTCACCGGTGAACCAGCCTACTAGAACTTTCACTCTGCCCGTCTCCGGGTCTAGATAGTTTGCCCAGCCCGTGTGTCCCCTGAATATGATGACGTCATAGTATTTGAACAGCTTAAATGAGTTGAGGGTGAACTCGTTGGAGGGGAGTACTGTGACGCTACAGCCGATGCTCGTAAGGTTCCTGACGACTTGTGCTGTCAGGGGCGAGTTGGGGTAGTCCCCGCTCAGCTGGTCTATGTAAAGCACGCTGCACCTGCCCATTAGGCCTTCGAGACTGCCCTCCCCGCTTCCATAGCCTACCCTGTAACCCACAAAGGCTGAAAGAGAGGCCACCACGACGGCTAGTATAATGTAGGCAGCCATCCTCGCCCTTACGCCTTCTAAGTACTTGGACAGTATTCGCCGGATAGAGCTGGGCATGTGTCAGCACCCTAGCCATGCGAATCGATAGAATAGCGGCAATTAAGTCGGGCTCTCCTCCTCTACCTCACGGCAGCTCTTCCCGGAATCTCCGGACCCGCAGTCTCCTTCCTTCACAGCTGCCACTAGTTCAAGGACCACGCCAGCTACTAAGGCATAGTATGCATATTCGGCCAGCACGTTTGCCTCATTCTCCCTCCCAATGGCTAAGTATATCGCTGCGAGAACGAGAAGCACCACGAAGGCGACTATGAAGGGGAGCCCAGGGTCGTCCTTGAACCCTTCTAGGAGGCTGCGCAGGTAGCCCATGACCCGTCCCCGTGCCTCGGCATGGGGACGCCCAGCCTTTAGTGGGGTGGTGGGGGGCTATTGACTATAAGGTAGAGCCATGTAGCGAGTGCTGGTGGAACAGCCAGCCACGATAGCCTTCTGGTGAGTGAAGCGAGCAGCGGTAGAGGGGCGAGGAGAGCCATCCTGTAAACCGAGACTGGCCCCATCACCATAGACGCTGCTAGGGGAGCGAGGAGAGGCCAGAAAGCTCCCCTACCCCGAGAGTCCCTTAGGGCGCCCACGGCCGCTGGTAGCTGAAGCTCCGGCCTAGCCATGGTGCCCCAGACGTAGACGTAGAACGCGAACACCAAGCCATCCAAGCCACGGGGCTTGGGAGCGGCTGGCCTGGCTAGGGACGCAATCGCGCCGGGGGATCCCGCCCAGTACAAGTATACCGTTAGAGCTGCAATCGAGGAGACCGAGGCTAAAGCTATCACGGCCGCTAGGCCCACGTCTCTCCTGGAAACCAGAGCGTAGACTAGGGCCGCAGCTGCGTAGTATACCAGGGTCCATGGGTGCCAGATGCCTAGGAGGAATAACGCCGCAGCCGCCAGCCTAGCCCTCCCTGTAGCCGCTAGGGTGTAGGAAGCCAGCGCTAGTGGGAGCGCGAGTAGGTTTGTCTGGAAGCCGCCGTACACGAATGCTGGGGCCCAGTAGAGTGGCGCGAAGACAGCCGCGACTCCGGGGCTCTCTCCAAGCCTCGACGCTGACCAGTAAGTAGCCAGTGTTAAGAGTATGAACCCGGATAGGGGGAGCATGACATCCAGAAGAACGGCAGGATCCACCGGCGCAGCCCTCCAGAGGACGTATAGGAAGGCCAGGTAGGCTGGCCTGAGCATGCCAGCGTGCTCCCTTAGTGCCCCCGTAAGCCCCTCCGTCCTGAAGGACTCGACTAACCTTAAGTTGAAGAGTGTGTCAGTCGAGACTATACCCATAGCCGGGTTGAAGGCTGGAAGGTGGGGCAGCAGCGCCGAGAGTACGGAGAGCAATAAGCCAACGTATAACAGCAATCTTCTAGACCCACCCTCCACGCCCAGGGCGCTTGCCGTGGGACCCCTACGTTCACGTGATGCGAGAGCTAGCACCAATGAGGCCGCCGAGGCCCCGTAAAGGATTGCAAGGGCTGGCGCCTCAAGTAGGGCCCATAAACCCCTCTCAGCCACCACGATTACCCAGGCAGGCCCGCCCCTACCCTCCCATAGCCCGACGAGGACGACGGCCGCAGCCGCCAAGGCCTCGAAGACTACGAGCAAGGCAGCCACACAGCCCGGGCCGGGCCTCACCTTACGGAGGACAACTATGGCCAGAGTGAGTAGAGCAATACCAACGGGCAGGGCCCAAC
>JALURD010000143.1 GCA_027057815.1 Acidilobaceae archaeon
ATTATTTTAAATATATTATTATTTAATTTAATAAATCTATATACAGAATCCAAGTCTATTATATGCCGTTACATCAATGTTTCATAACAACAATATTAACTCGTTAATAATGAATGAAGCACCTCAAATGAATAGAGGCGACGCTCAAGTGAACACTAGCTGCTCAACATTCTTGACAAGGATTCAGGTCAACATACAATTATTATGGGGTGATAGTTTGGGTGCTAAGTCTTTCTCTTTCCGTGTTGGCCCGGTGCTTGTGGATCCTGGGGCTGCCGTTATGCATCCCAGCTATCCTTTGCCGGGTGATGTTAAGGCTGGGTTGAAGGTTGAGGCGCTGCGGAGGATTGTTGGGGCTGTTGGGGGTGTTGGGTTGGTTGTTGTGACTCATTATCATTATGATCATTACGTGAGGCCTTGGGAGGAGGGTTGGGGTTGGCTCTGGCCCGTCTACGATGGGAAAATGGTTGTGGCTAAGGATCCGAATGTTTTCATTAATGAGAGTCAGTGGGGGCGGGCTAGGCGCTTCGTTGAGGGCCTCGCCGCCAAGGCCGAGGTTGACGCTGGTGAGGTATACTGTGAGGCCGGGGATGTAGGGTGGGCTCTGGAGAGGCTTAGGGATCCCGGCGGTGAGAGGGCGAGGAAGTGGTTGTCTAAGCTGTCCAGGCTGTGGGGGCGCGGTCCCTGGGTTTGTGGGAGGCTCGACTTGGAGGGAGGCGGGTTCAGGGTTAGGCTAGTCTTCGGGGATGAGGGTGCGTTCGAGGTGGGGGGTGTGAGGGTATCCCTGCTGGGCCCCTTCTTCCATGGGAGGCCCTGGGAGAGGACTGGGTGGGTGGTCCCTGTCCTCTTGGAGGCCGGTGGGTGGAGGATCCTCTACACAAGCGACCTCATGGGCCCCATGCACTCTGGATACGTGGAGAAGCTTGCACGCCTAAGGCCTGACGTAGTGCTAGCCGATGGGCCGCCGAGCTACATGTTCCCCTACCGCTTCTCCAGGAGGACGATAGAGGAGGCCGTCGGGAACGCTGCGAGGCTGGTCCGGGAGGCCAGGCCCAAGCTCCTTGTGTACGACCACCACCTGCCAAGGGAGCCCAGGTGGAGGAGGTGGCTCAAACCCCTCCAGGAGGCCGCAGGGGAGGCCGGTACCATAGTCTCCACCGTCGCCGAGTGCCTAGGCAGGAAGCCCATCCTCGACGAGGCCTAGCCTCCCACCCCCGGGGCGGTGATCCCTCCCCGGGGGAGCGTTGGGTATTTATTTGGGTGAGTATGCCTATTGTAGTAGATGCCTTTCACCGATTATTCGGGGCCCGGCATAGGGTGACGCGTCGTGGACTCCCGTGTATTGACTCTCGCGGCTGTTGTTGTAGCCCTACTCATCGGGCTTGGCGTCGGCTACGCGGTCTGGGGAGGCAAGGGCGCCGCCTCGACTGAGACCGCTACGGCTACAACCACGGCTGCCGGGCAGGAGGCCTCGGGAGCGGGGCAGCCCGAGGCTAAGGAGTACAAGTACACGGTGTACTTCATAAGCCACGGTGGCCCCGGGGATCCCTGGTGGGGCCCCGTAATTAAGGGCGCCGAGCTCGCCGGCGACCTCCTCGGCGTGAAGGTGATCTACCAGGGCCCGGAGAAGTTCTCGGTGCAGTGGCTGGTCAACGCCCTTGAGTCTGCCGCGGCGGCGAACCCGGACGGGATAATCATAACTATAACCAACTACCAGGCCCTAGACGAGCCCCTGAGGAGGGTTATCGAGGAGAAGGGGATCCCAGTCATAGCCGTCAATGTGCCGGACCCGAGGCCGGAGGGCGAGAGGATCCCCTACATGTCCTACGTCGGCCAGGACGAGTACCAGGCTGGCTACCAGCTAGCCAAGTACGTGATTAAGTGGTTCCAGGAGAACCTGGGCAGGCCGCCTAAGGCCGCCGTGATAGGGATACACGAGCCCGGCCACGTCGGCCTGGAGACTAGGGCCAAGGGCATACAGGACGCCTTCAGGGAGGCTGGCCTGACGCCGCCGGAGAAGATCGACATAACCACCGACACCGCCCAGGCCTACAGTAGGTTCGAGTCATACCTCCAGGCCCACCCCGACGTTGAGGTCATATTCACCCTCGGACCCCTAGGCGCCCACCCCGCTATGGACTTGATAAGGGATAAGGGCCTCCAGGGCAAGGTCTACGTTGCAACCGTCGACCTAGACGACAAGATACTCAAGGGCATAGAGGACGGGGTAGTGATAGCCGCCGTGAGCCAGCAGCCGTTCGCCCAGGGCTTCCTCCCAGTAGTCTTCATGTACCTCTACCTCGAGTACGGCATAATGCCGCCCAGCCACGTGCCCACAGGCCCAACGATCATAGACAAGAGCCTCCTCGACCTCGTGAAGAAGCAGATAGAGACCACGGGCGGGGCCTAAGAAGAATCCCGATCATCTGGCTCGAGTGGCCGGGGCTCCCACCTCTTTTCTTTCCCTAAAGGGCCCACCAGTCGAGGGCGGGGTGTCGGAGCTGGGTGTCTCCAGGCTTTCATCGGTGCTGGCTTATAGGGAGGTCGGCGTCCTAGCTGCTATACTCGGCTTCCTAGCCGCCTTCGCCGCCGTGAACCCCTCGATGCTCAGCGCTGAGGCCATAACGAGGGTACTGAACCTGGCATCGGATAGGGGCATCGTAGCCGTCGGAGTAGCCTTCCTGATGATAGGCGGGGAGTTCGACCTCTCAGTGGGCTCGGTTTACGGCCTCTCCGCCCTCACCTTCATAGAGCTAGTGAACCACGGGGTCGACCCCCTCCTCGCTGTGGCCCTGGTGCTGGCAATCGCTGCTGCCATAGGGGTGGGGAACGCCGCGCTCACCCTCTACGGTGGGATCCCCTCCTTCATAGCCACCCTTGGCACCATGTGGATAATTAGGGCCTTCATCTACGTCTACACCGGTGGGCTGAGTAGGTTCGCGGAGGCCGACCTCGGCGCCGCCTCTCTATTCTACCGGGAACTCGCCGGCGGCCTGGCGACCTCGGCGCTCATCTTCGCCGCAGTGGCGGCCGTGTTCCACTTCATACTAACATCGACTCCCTTCGGCAACCACCTCCAGGCTGTGGGCGGCGCCCCAGGCGTTGCTAGGGCGCTCGGTATAAGCATCACCCGGGTCAAGACGCTGGCATTCATAGCCTCCTCGGTCCTCGCCGCCGTCGGGGGCCTGGTGTACGCTGCCAGGTTCAAGTCGGTGGAGGCCGTCACCGGGGTGGAGCTGCCGCTCGAAGTCATAGCGGCCAGCGTGATAGGCGGGTGCAGCCTCCAGGGGGGAGTGGGCACCATCCTGGGAGCCGCCCTTGGCGCCCTACTGGTTAGCGAGATAAGCGTGGGCCTAGTACTAGCCGGGGTGCCCGGGTACTGGTACATCGGCTTCATAGGAGCCCTGCTAGTCGTGGCCGGAGTAATCAACCAGAGGCTGGGCTGGAGGGGTGAATAGCCGTGCCCCCACTGATAGAGCTGAGGGGGATAGTAAAGAGGTTCGGGGCCGTCACCGCTCTGAAGGGTGTGGACTTCCACATCGACCACGGGGAGGTTGTGGGCCTCGTCGGGGACAACGGCGCCGGGAAGAGCACCCTGGCCAAGATCATAGTGGGCTACTACAAGCCCGACGAGGGGGAGATATACTATGAGGGGGAGAGGATTGAGATAAAGTCGCCCGCCCACGCCAGGCGGCTGGGCATAGAGATAGTGTACCAGGACATGGCCCTCGCCCCTTACATGAGCGTGTGGCGCAACCTCTTCCTCTCAAGGGAGGTCGTCAAGAGGATCGGGCCCATAAGGATCCTCGACAAGAAGCGCATGAGGGAGATGGCCAGGAGCTTCCTCGCAGAGATCGGGGTCAGGAGGAGGGATCCCGACGCGCCCATAGGCAAGCTATCCGGAGGTGAGAGGCAGTCCATAGCAATAGCCCGCGCCGTATTCTTCGACGCCAAGCTAGTGGTCCTCGACGAGCCCACAAGCGCGCTCTCCATCAAGGAGACGGAGAGGGTCCTCGACCTGATAAGGGAGATGAGCAGGAGGGGGATAGCCTCGATACTCATATCCCACAACATATACCACGTCTACAACGTGGCCGATAGGATAGTGGTTCTAGACCACGGCAGGAAAGTATTAGATGTCGAGAAGGACAGGGTGACCCCCGAGGACATAATAGACGTGATAGCGCACAGGAAAACGCCTCAGCAGGTCCTAGGCAGAGGCTAGGCAAGGGGATCCCTCGGGACCCATGTTGCACGCGTGTATGTAGTAGCGCAACACTCGCTCAAACATGCAATTACGCAGTGAAAATCACAGTAGAAGATTATGCAGCCACCCTTCACCGACAGAACATAGCTAATCGGTCCTGTCCTCCTCTGTATAGATGGGGTATCGAGTGTGCCCATGACTATAAGGGCGAGGTACGAGACAGGCGTGCTTAAGCCGCTTGAACCTCTTGATTTGGAGGATGGCTAGGAGGTCGTCGTGGTTCTCAGAGAGGATATTGTAGAGTTTGTTAGGAGGATGCGTAGACACGTGCCCAGGCGGAGTGGCGAGCCTAGTGAGTTACTTTCCCGGGAGAGGGACTGGTTTGCCTGAGATGCGCCTAGTCATAGATGCCTCTATGGCGGTGGACCTCTTCGCTGGCCGAGAGGAACACTGTGTCCTTGCGGCTGAAAGGTTATTTAGGCGCCTTGGCAGTGGGACCGTCAAGGTTTACGTTCTACACCTTTTCCTTGTTGGAGTGGCCAGCCGTTCTAGTACAATTTCTACCTCAATACATGGTTAAACAATTAATTGAGAGGATTATCAAATAAGTCCTACCAGTAATGGATAACCCACACTTTGAATCCTCCACCTAAGGCAATATCAGCGTAGGGATTAGGAGGCGAGAACGCCTCCATGCTAAGCTTGTAAAAGCCATAAACGCGATCCTAGCTACAAACAAGGGGGATCCCTGGGGACGTGTGTCAAGGTAAAAAAGGCTAATTGCCTTGTAGCTCACGCTGCATTAGTGGTGGTGGCTGTAGTTGCCGAGGGTTATACGGGCTAGGTATGAGGGGGGAGTGCTGAGGCCTTTGGAAAGAGTGGATGACCTGGATGAGGGGGAAGAAGTAGAGGTTGTCATAAAACGTAAGGTCTTCACCGAGAGAGACTACCAGGAAGTAAGAAGGACCCTAGAAGGGATCCCCGAAGGCAGAGTGGATCTGTTAGACGTCGTGGAGGAGCTTTACTATGAAGAAGCTCTTCGTTGACGCCAACATACTTATACGGATAATTGTAGGCAAAGAGTATAACCTGCTCAAGTACATGGTTGGAACAGAGCCGTATACGTCGACCTCAGTCCTCGAGGAAGCCACCTATAAAATAATAGCCCTATCAATACTTGAGGCTGAGGGAGAAACGATAAGTGCATACAAGATCAGGAAATCATTCGAGAAAGGGGTGGCTGAAGACGTTATCAAGGCTCGTCTGTCGGGCCTTAATAAATTAGTGGAAAAATTAAATATAATCTCGCCTATCCTGGAAGATTTTGAGGCGAGCAAGGAAATAATCATTAAATTCAAGCTTCTCCCTAATGACGCGTTGATAGTAGCGATGATGCAGAGAAAGGGTATAGATCTGTTGTTGACGTTAGATAGTGATTTCAAACGAATACCGTGGATTAAAGTAATTCCATAAACTAGACGATTTGATGTGGACCCGCCGGGATTTCGCGGACTCCAGGGATCACCGGCTCCACTATTGGTGGCCTGTTTTAAAGCGTATCCCCGCCACTCTGGTATGGTAACGGGCTAAGCGCCCCTCAGTACCTGTGGTTCTTGTTGGTGGTGTGGCCCGGAGTGGGTGCGGCTGTCACTGAGAAGGGCGCTATACTCTTGGGCGGCAACTTCGCCGTGGACGGTCCGGCTGAGAGGCTTGTCAGGGTGGTTACCCACGCTCACAGCGACCACACGAGGGGGCTAGGGTTCAGTGTTAGGCGGAGCGTCTTCGTGGCGGCGACGCCAGCGACGCATAGGTTCCTGGAGATACTCGGACAGGGGATCCCGCCGGGGAAGAGGCTCGAGCTGCCATATGATAGGCCCGTGGAACTCGACAGGGAGACCCTGGTGTTGAAGCCGGCTAGGCACATAGCCGGGAGCGCCCAGGTGCTCGTGGAGACGCCTGAGGGCCACTACGGGTACACGGGCGACTTCAAGCTCCCCGGCACTCCTCCAATGAAGGGCCTCGACGTCCTAGTAGTAGACGCCACCTACGGGAGCCCACAGCTCGAGAGGAGGTGGGGCGAGTGGGACGCGATCTCAGCCCTGATAGAGATCATTGAGAGGGAGAGGGCGAGGGGCCCCATCTGGATCTACGGCTACAACGGGAAGCTACAGGAGATCATAGTGGAACTCAGGCGGCGCGGCGTGGAGGACGACATATTCACCGACGCCCAGACCCTGGCCCTGGCCAGGGTGGCCTCGGAGTTCTACGGTGAGCCACTCAGGAACGTCAGGCTGCTAACCCAGGACGCCTCCTGGGGCATCATACTAGTCCACTACTCCAAGTACAACGGCTACAAGAGAAGGCCAGGCGTCCACGTGGTCCTTACAGGCTGGGAGCTATCCGCCCCAGCTAGGAAAGTGGATAACAACGTATACAGAGTGTCCTTCAGCGACCACGCAACGTTCTCCGAGATAATAGAGTACGTGGAGGAAGCCAGGCCGTCAAAGGTCATAGTAGACTCGACCAGGAGCAAGACGGCACACCTAACAGCCAAGTACATAGAGAGAAGGCTCGGGATCCCCGCCGAGCCAATGCCATAGAGGCGACTTTTGATGCCAGCTAGTCCTCTGTAGCACTGTTTAGATTATGGATAAGATAAGCACGGCCACTTTTGACTATGGAGGTTGAGGTTTAAATTAGCCGTGGGAAATATGGGAATGTGGGAGATATGGGATGAGCATAGTTGTCGTCGATGATAGAGGCCGAATAGTAATCCCTAGTAAGATTAGGAGGAAGCTTAACTTAAGAAAAGGCGATGCATTCATAATCCTAGAGCTTAGGAATGACCTGATTGTTTTAAAGAGAGTTGACGTTGAGAAGCTTATCAGAGATATAGCTGAAGAAGTGGCTAGGTCGGGGTTGGACTTCGAAAGAATAGAGAGGGCGATTGAAGAGGAGGCCAATAAGGTTGCAGAGAAAAAGGTTCATGATAGACACTAACGTTTTAATAGCAGCATTCAAATCGGGATATACCACCACAACTAAACTTTTACTCAGGCTTCTGCTAAGATCCCGAGGTAGAACTCGTAGCAGACCATATATTACTTGAAGAATATAAGAAATGGTTTAATATGTTAACATCCGAGCTGCCGAAAATAAGAGAGCGGGCCGATCTCTTATACCGGATGGTACAAGCTAAAGTGAAAGTAGAGGAACCGGACAGGGAGCATATAGAGACAGTCAAGCCGGACATGCCCGAATCCGAAGCCGCAGACATATATCACGCTGCGACATGCCTAAAGGCAGGCTCTATACTAATAACGATATACTAATAACGAATGACAAAGACTTCCAGGACCTAAAGAACAAGGGTATAATTGAGGTGTGGAGCATATCGCAGGCAATAAGGAAGCTTTTGAAACTGTAGTCCGAGTCACTTAGAGAATAACGTCATCCTTTCCAAAGATTTAAAATACTACAGCACGAGCACGAGTATATCTCTACCATTCGACGGAAGTTAAGTGCTGGCTAGGTCTAGACCTTAACATTATTCACGCTCATGCTCTGTGGTATCCTTACTGTGTTTAGTCTTCCTCGTTTGGTATGAGGGCTTTGTACTTCTCCGCGGCGAGGGCTATGAGTGGCAGGAGCACTCTTGGTGCCCTGATTGAGGGGTCTAGGACTACCTTCCAGGATGAGCCGCAGTCCTGGCAGTGGGCTAGGGCTACGCGCCTGGCTCTGTCCATGAACATGCCTATCGCTAGCCTGTCCGTGCTGCCGCAGTATGGGCACGCCACTTCAGCGCCGGTCCTCCACTCGTAGAAGCAGAAGGGGCAGACCATGTAGTAGCCGTCCTCCCTCTTCACCATTACGTCCGAGGATCCCCCGCATAGGGGGCACTCGGCCGTCAGGGCCTCTGCTCTTCCATATGCCTCCTCGTACGCCCTAGCGTAGGCCCTCGCGGCTCCCTGGATGAGTATGAATGCGAGCCTCTCCTCCTCACCCACCTCCGCTCCCTCCGCGAGCCTCGCCAGCGCCGTCCTGTAGTCGAGGGTCTCCCCCCTGTAACCTAGTATTGAGGCCGCCTCCGAGGCCAGCCTCTCCAGCGAGCCTGCGGCCTCGATGCGCTCCACGTACCCCTTGAAGTCGAGGCCCTGTGAGACGGCCTCCCTAGCGGCGGGTAGGAGGGCCTCCTCCACCACTAGCTCGGCCTCCTCGACCTTGAGTGAGAGCCCCTTGTCCACCCTCACGCCTGAGAGGTGCTCGTACCTGGAGAGGGCGAGGCGGAACTCCCTGAGCCTCCGCCTCACGCTTCCTCCGCCGCCCGCCTCAGCAGCTCCACTAGACTCCATGCCTCTTCTCCACCTAGGGGCCTGGTCAGGGCCAGGCGTATACCCCCGTGCCTGGGGCACGTGTAGACTACATATCCTCTCGCCCGTAGCCACGCAGCGAGCCTTACGTGCCTGGGGTGCGTGAGGCATAGTACTGGGGTCTCAGGCTCGTGGGGGGAACCGTAGGGGCCCCGCTCGACGAGTTCGTTGTACAGGAACCTGGCTGACTCCATGAGCTCCCCGGCGAGGCGCTTAAGCCCCTCCACGCCGCCTACGTCCTCGAGGGCCACCGCCGCTGCAACGTAGGGTGCCCCCGACCTGCTGCCCAGGAGGCCCGGCTGGTAGCCGGAGGGTATGTAGGGGGCTTCGAAGGAGAACTCCCCGGCGAGCCCCTCGCTGGCGGCATATATTACCCCGGCGTGGTATGGGGTGTTCAGTATCTTGTGAGCGTCCACCGCTGCCGTCACAACTGTGGAGTCGAGGCGCTCGACGAGCTTCTGGGGGGCCAGGAACCTGACTATGGGTCCCGCGTAGGCCGCGTCTACATGAACTATAGCCCCCTTGCTGGCCGCGATCTTCGCCACCTCCCTTACGGGGTCCACGTACCCTGTCTCCGTGGTCCCAAGAGTTGCCACTACTACGTCACCTTCTTCTAGCACTAAGTCGAGGGCTTCCAAGTCGAACTCGTAGCCGTGCTTGGCGGGGATTCTGAGGGAGTTCATGCCGAGTATCCTAGCCGCTTTCTCGATGCTATAGTGGGCTGTCTCGGAGTATACCACGCGCCTGCTGCCCAGGATCCTGGCCAGGTATAACCCTAGGATGTTGCCCTCAGTGCCGCCGCTAGTGGGGGTCGGGTATAGGGGGGATCCCGGGAAGAGGGACTCACCCAGGACCCGGGCTACGTACTCGAAGGCCCGCCTAGATGCAGGGTAGGACTCTGGGTCTCCCATGTTCTCATCGGCGAACTCGCAGAGTAGCCTCTTATATTCATCTCCAGGCTTGGGGGTCATGCCGCCCAGGACCTTGGGGGCTCCCTCCCTGAGCCTCCGCAACTCGTCCAGCAGCGCCACGCTGGCCACCCGCCGAGACTGGGGACTCAGCGCTCCACAAAAGCGGGAGCTAAGCGCCCGGCTACACTCTCCTCAAGGAAGGACCAGAGGGAGGGCTTGAAAAGAAGCGCGGGGGTTAGGGGGTGAAGGCTGGTAGGAGGGCTAGGGCTAAGAAGCCTAGGGCTACCGTTGCTATGGCTGTAGCGACCAGCGCGCTCCGTAGGCTGTCGCTGGGGATCCTCGGCTCCCCTTCGGGGCTCCACATTTCCCTGAGGGCTGTTACGTAGTAGACAGCGCTTATGCCACTGTTGACTACGACTGCCACTACCAGTGGCAGGGAGTACTTGATCGCAGCCAGTATAATGAATAGTTTGCCCCAGAAGCCGAGGAGCGGTGGGACGCCGAGGAGGCTGAGCAGTAGGATCCCTGCGGAGACTGCGGAGTGGGGATCCCTCCTGGCCAGCCCCTTGAGGCCCTCGAGGCTTCCGCCCGACTCCGCTGCTAGGGGGAAGAGCGTGGACTTCGCGAGTGCGTACGCGGCGGCGTGTACCGCCACCGCTCCTAACGCTAGGGCCGCCGACGCGGGGTCCGCGGACTTCACGTATGCGAGAGCCGCGAGGGCTGCGAGTATGTAGCCCACGTGAGCTATGCTACTGTAGGCGAGGATCCCCCTTAGGTCCCGGGAGGTGAGCGCTGCCACGTTGCCGTAGGTCATGGTCACCACTGCCAGAACTCCCAGGAACGGGGCCAGCTGGGGCGCCGCGGAGTCGTAGATGTAGCGGGCCAGGAACGCTATGAAGCCAAGCTTCGCGGCAGCCGCCACAAAGCCGATCACCCTGCCATCGGCCCTGGCGTACACGCTTGGGAGCCACCAGTGGAATGGCACCACTCCAAGCTTGAAGCCCAGGCCTGCCAGTAGGAATGCGCCAGCGACTACTGCGAGCCCGCTAGCCGTGTAGGGTGCCAGGGCCAGCCAGTTCCCGAGGGATTCAACCGAGACCAGGCCAGCGTGGAGCGCGAGCCAGACCGCTAGGAATAGCGTTGCCAGCGAACCCATTAGCACGTACCTGGCCGCCGCGGCCCTGCTGTCCTTGTCCCCCGGCGAGGCGGTGATGACGTAGCTCGCCACGGAGACTAGCAGCCAGGCAGCCAGGAAGACCAAGGCGTCGGCAGCACCGGCCATGTAGTAGAGGCCGAAGAGTGTGAGTGGCACTAGGCCGTAGAATGCTGGGTGGGTTGGCCAGCGGCTAGGCTCCTCGCCGGAGGCCCACAGCACGAAGAGGCCTGCCAGGCCAGCTAGGAGTAGCATCGCTGACGTGAAGGCGTTATGCGACACCAGCCCCTCGTGGAGGTACACTGGGCCGGACTGCGTCGCGTAGACTAGTAATAGTGCCGATGACGTGGCTGCCGCCGTGCCCGTCACAGCTAGCAGCCTGGCAGCGGTCCCCGTGACCCACCTCTCCCTAGCCTGGACTAGAGGTATGGCCAACGATGTGGCCAGCGCCAGGTAGATGAGTGCTAGGCTAGCCTCTCCAGGCGATACCATGGCCCGTCACCCCCATGCGAGGTATGCGAGTAGCAGCACGAGGCCCACCAGGTAGGCGTAGAGTGCGAGGTAGTAGTCGGGCCTGCCCCTATGCAACCTCCTGAACGCCATGCTGAAGGCGCCGAACGCAGCCACTAGCCCCGCGTGGTAGAACCAGTCTATGGCCGAGTTCACGGCTGTCGCCGCCAACACTATCCCTGCGAAGCCGTTCACTATCACCAGGTATATCAGGGCATTGATGTACCACCTGTCGAAGAGGAAGTCGTGTATAACCTT
>JALURD010000144.1 GCA_027057815.1 Acidilobaceae archaeon
GTGCTCTCCACCCGCATGGATGGTCGCATGCTCGAGAGGCTCGCCGCGATAAAGGATCCAAGTCTTCACAGGTGGGTGGCAGGGCTAGTCCTGCTAGCAGAGCCTGAGAGAGTCTACGTAGTCACGGAGAGCAAGGAGGACCACGAGTACGTGCGGCGTAAGGCCCTGGAGAGGGGGGAGGAGCACCCGACCAAGATCCCTCTACACACGGTCCACTTCGACGGCCCCAATGACTTGGCTAGGGATAGGAGGAACACGAGGATACTAGTGGAGGGCGGCGCGGAGATTCCATTCGTTAACACGCTCGACCGGAGGAGGGGGCTGGAGGAGGTCCAGGGGATCCTGAGGGGGATGATGCGGGGCCGGGAGATGTACCTGGCCTTCTACTGCTTCGGGCCCAAGGGATCCCCCTTCACCCTCTACGCCGTTCAGGCCACCGACTCCGCCTACGTGATACACAACGAGAACATACTCTACAGGAACTGCTACAGTGTCTTCGCCGAGAAGGCCCCTAACATAGAGTATGCCAGGTTCATCCATGCGACGGGGGAGAGGGATGAGAACGGCTGGGTCAAGAACGTGGACAAGAGGAGGGTCTACATAGACCTGGAGGGCCAGACGGTCTATAGTGTCAACACCCAGTATGGCGGCAACGCTATAGGTCTGAAGAAGCTAATGTTCAGGCTATGTATCTACAAGGGCTACAGGGAGGGCTGGCTCTGCGAGCACATGTTCATAGCTGGCGTGAGAGGCCCTGGGGGGAGGCTGACCTACATTACAGGCGCGTTCCCCGCGGGCTGCGGGAAGACTTCGACAACGTTCACGGCTGATACTATAGTAGGCGACGACCTGGCAATAATCAAGTCCGTCAACGGCGAGGCCAGGGCCGTCAACCCGGAGATAGGGATGTTCGGCATAATAGACGGCGTCAACCCCGAGGATGACCCCATACTCTACAAGGCTCTAACAAACCCTAGGAACGAGGTGGTCTTCTCCAACATACTCTTAACGAGGGACGGCACTCCCTGGTGGAACGGCAGGCCGGAGCCCCCGGCGCCCGGCGTGAACTATCAGGGCGAGTGGTGGCCCGGCAAGAGGGACGAGGAGGGGAGGGAGGTCAGGCCTAGCCACCCCAACGCGAGGTTCACCCTCTCACTGCGCGCCCTCCCAATACTAGACCCGAGAGTCGACGACCCCAGCGGGGTCCCCGTGCACGCCATGATATTCGGCGGCCGCGACCCGGACACCTGGGTCCCCGTGGAGGAGGCGTTCAACTGGATCCACGGCATAGCAACCAAAGCCGCCGCCCTCGAGTCCGAGAGGACTGCCGCTGTCCTCGGCAAGGCTGGCAAGCTCGAGTTCAACCCCTTCGCTATACTGGACTTCCTACCCATATCAGTGGGCTCATTCGTGAAGCTACACCTGGACTTCGCATCCAAACTCGAGCGCCCGCCAAGGATCTATAGTGTAAACTACTTCCTCAAAGACGAGAATGGCAATTACCTCAACGACAAGAGGGACAAGAGAGTATGGCTCAAATGGATAGACCTCAGAGTACACGGAGAAGCAGAAGCCGTGGAGACCCCCACGGGCCTAATACCAACACTCCCAGACCTTCAAAGGCTCTTCGAGGGAGAGCTGGGCAAAGAGTACACAGAGCAAGACTACGAGAAACAGTTCACAGTAAGGATCCCCCAGCACCTAGCCAAGATAGAGAGAATACTCGAAATATACTCGAAGATACCCGACACTCCGAGAGAGGCTATAGAGGAGCTCAGAAGGCAAAAGGAAAGGTTGAAAGCAGCGCGGTCCAAGTATGGAGATAAGATATCGCCGTTTAAACTCGACAGAAGGTGAATAACACCTCCCCCCATAGGCTGCAGCTCGCACCTAGTAGTACTGGCCCGAAGCGCGCCAAGCCAAGAACGCGCACATGGCCTCAACACATTAAAATAATATTTTTATTTAGTATCTAGAGTAGTGTAATAAAACGTGGTATAGGGTTAGCCGCCCTTCCAGCGGTTCCTTTGCCCGGACCATTTGGAGTATTTGATAGAGTGTGGAATACTGGTGGAGGTAATACTGTGTGGGTACCCCCAGATACTGGTGCTTAGTTTACCTTTGGTGTAGGGGGCGGCTGTTGGTAGTGTATGGGGGGAGGGTGTTCAGTAGGGGCTTCACGCTCCTATTGGTCGCCATCACTGCTGGAGCCGGGTCACTGGCAGCCGCCTCCATGGCCCTCGGGGGCGACTCCCGGGGGCTCCTGGTGCTCGACCTAGTCGCCTCGCTGGGCCTCCTGGCGGCGGTCCTGAAGGCTTGGAGCCTTGGGGTTGCGAGCCTGTACTGGCTCCCCCTCTCCCTCCCCCCGGTCGTGCTGGCTGCTAAGGGGCTCCTGCCCGGGGGGCCCACCGGGATTCTGGCCTGGGCGTGGGCCGTCGGGAGGGCTCTCCTTGCAGTCTCAGCCGCCCGGGGGATCCCGAGGTACTCCTCATTCGCCCTTGGAGCCGACTCCACGCTCGTCCAGCTAGCGATAACTGCTGGCCTCGCTGTGCTACTCGGGGCGGCTGGAGTCTATGCTGTGGAGGGTGGTAAAGGTCCCATAGAGTCGTTCTGGGACGCCCTTTGGTGGGCCATGGCCACGGCCACCACGGTGGGCTACGGGGATGTAGTCCCAGTAACCCCGGCTGGCCGGGCGGTGGCAGTGGGGCTCATGATCCTCGGCATAGGGACCCTGGGCCTGTTCCTCTCAGACATGGCCGCTCGCATGGCTAGAGCCCTATCCCAGGAGGAGTACGGGGAGGGCCTACCGGTTCTGGAGAGGGAGAAGAGGATGATAGCCAGGGCTATACTGGACCTCGAGGAGCTGAGCGAGGAGGAGGTTGAGGTCTTAATCAACAAGATAAGGGTGCTCCACGTGCTCCTCACGGCCAGCCCCGAGGGGCGCGTCGCGGCTGCTAAGGGGATGGCGGCGGGGGCAGCGGTGGTTACGCGAGCGGCTTCCCGGTCATAGGTGGCTCTCTGATCCTCCTCACCTTCCCTTCAAGCACGTAGTCCAGCACCTCGAGGGCAGCGGTTCGGGAGAGGAACCTGTTTCCGCTGCCGCAGTACGGGGAGTAGACGCACCTCGGGCAGCCGTCCTCGCACCTGCACCCCCTGAGTATATCCGAGGCCAGCTCCATGACTCTCTCGAACCTCTCGAAGACGAGCCTGGAGGCCCCGTGGCCTCCCGGGGCGCTGTCGTATATGACTATGTGGCCGCTGGGGTAGCTCACACCGCCCAGGTCGGTGTCGGCGGCGCCCACCACCGGCCTCGCCGCGGCTATCAGGGTGTGCTCGACCGCGTGGAACGCGCTTAGCAGCCTGGTGGGGCTGGTTATCCCGGGGTTGGGGAACACCGTTGCCACCCCCTTGGTCCAGTACTCCCACCGCAGGGGCTCCTCGTAGTCCCTTTCAGCCAGGAGGGATCCCGAGAACTCCTCCCTAACGATGTAGCCTTCGACCAGGACGACTATCCTGACGTCGCCGTAGACGAGCCTGAGGGGGCCGGCCCTCCTCTCGTCCAGGGGCACTATCTCGGCGACCTCCACGGTGTACTTCGGCTTAGTGTAGACACCCAGCTCGGCGTCTACGGGCTTAACCTCGGCTCTGAGGGCTGTCAGGTCTAGGCTCCTGGATATGTACACCCGCCCTCCGTGGTAGTAGACGGCGTCCGGGTATAGGTCGAAGAGCGCCTGTGGTAGCTCCCTCTGCCCTATCACACGGCCGTCCTCGTATATCTTCACCATTGGCCCGCTACTCCTCAGGCTAGCCTG
>JALURD010000145.1 GCA_027057815.1 Acidilobaceae archaeon
GGGTGTTTGTCACAATATATATCATAATCCCAAAAGATAATAATAAACTTTTAGACAGTAATCATGTGGATTTCACTTTCCTTCTTCATGAAATATCTGTAGAGGGCTGAAACTTATGTGATAGCGGGTTGGGGTTGTTAGGACCTTTAAAGGAGGTGTGTAATGTTGAAGAGTAGACTTAATAAGGTTTTACTCAAGACGATACCTGCTCAATGACCGCTGGGTTCCGATAACCGCAGGGACCGAAAGTGGGTCACTGCGGTGAGAGGCCTAGCGGAGATCGTGATGAGCCCGAGGGCGGAGACCCCAGATAACCGCTCTCAAGTGAACGGTGCCTTGAAGAAACCTCATCACTCGAACATGCTATAATGAGCCCAGTACTGTTTATAATTCTTCAAGGATAACTATTACTTTTACCTTTCTGCCATGATACTGCTTCAGCTTCTCTTGGTACTCTTTTGGCGGGTAGATGACATAACGGTTCAGGCTATACTTTATTATCTTGGCCTCGAAGACGTAGACCTGGCTCATAGTCTCACCAAGCTATTAGGTGACATCAAATAAAATAAGTATTACTGTCACATTAACCATTGTGGGTGGCTGCCCGGTGAGGGGGAGAGCAGCCGCGGCAAGGCTGCTCCCCGAGGGCACGTACTCTATAGCTCTCAAAGCCGAGGCAGAGGTCGTCGAAGACTCGCTAAACGACCTGCTCTGGGACATGAACGTTTACAGGTACGCGGTGCAGAGGATAGTGGACACCCTATGGGAGCTGGACAAACTGCCAACTCTTAACCAGGCCCACCAGCTCTTCTACCGCGTATTGAGGGAGCAGTATGGGCTCCTCGGCAGGACGGCCAAGCAGGCGTACAAGTACGCCCTGGCGCTGGTTAAGGGTGCAAGGAAGAACGGTGGCTCTAAACCAGTGCTGAGGAGGCTTAGCGTTAGGCTCGACATGTACCAGGCGAGCTTGGACGCCGAGAACTGGCTAGTCAGAGTGAACATCCGCGGCAAGCGCTACACACTAAAGCTGAAACACGACCCAGGGTATCTCTCCAAGTACAAGGGTAGGAGGTGGTATGAGGTTATAGTGAAGTGGGAGCACGGCAGGCTGTGGATCGTCATCCCGTTCCGCTGGGAGTACAAGCCCTACAAGCCCGGGGGCGTCATAGCTTTAGATGCGAACCTCCGAGACGTAGCAGTCTACGACGGCGCAAGCGTAAGGTTCCTCGCGACGAGGTTTGACCAGGCACTTGGATTGAAGAAGTACGCTGAGAAAGTTCAGAAGAAGCATCCCAGAACATGGAAGCGCTCCAGGAGACTGCTGGAGAGGGTGAGGCGCTATCATCGACGTTCGAGGAACATCGTGCTTGACTCGGTTAGAAAGCTGGCACTCAACATCGTGCGGAGGGCAAGAAGAATGGGATACGCTGTGGCGGTAGAAGACCTCGCAGGGCTGTGGCGTGGGAGAAGCCGGAATGGCCCGTCTAGGCTAACATGGGTGCTCTCAAGGTTCGCATACGGGAAGCTCATGCAAACAATAATAGCTAAGGCGGTTGAGCACGGCGTGCCACTACTGCTAGTAGACCCTAGGGGCACCTCTACGACGTGTCCTAGGTGTGGCTCGAAGCTAGAGGCCGACGGTAGAACAGTCCACTGCCCTAGGTGCGGCTTATGGGTGGATAGAGATTATGCTGCAGCTATGAACATTCACAGAAGGGCAATGAGCACCCTCACGGGGATGAGGGGAGCCCTGGGTTCCCCTGACCGCGGGGCCCGATGACCGGTGAAGCCCGAGCGACAGGGCCCCGAACGATGAACCGAATATGCCGGGACTACCCCCGCATATTCGGGGAGAAACCCGGGGATCCTCACCGGCCCGAGGTCTAAGAAGATAGGGTGTGAATGCTTAACCGTTAGTCCCACCGAGCGAGTATTGGATACCCTATCCAGTCACCATATTATCGTGGGGTGGCCCCCCGGATTTATCCCCTCCCACCCACACTTAGGCAGGTGACGGGCGCCTGAAGCTCGTCCCGCCGCGTAGGGGCGGGAGCCGTGGTTAGACTTTACTGTAAGGAGGCAGTCGAGGAAATAGAAAGGGCCGTGAGGGAGTGGGAGGAGAAGGTCGTACCGCAGTGGCTGTCCAGGATCCCGGAGAGGATGAAGGAGTTCACGACCCTGAGCGGGATCCCAATTAAGAGGGTTTATACGCCTGCAGACCTCGGCGACTTCGACTACATGAAGAAACTCGGGCTCCCAGGTCTCTACCCCTTCACCAGGGGAATACACGCGACCATGTACAGGGCCAGGATCTGGACTATGAGGATGTTCAGCGGCTACGGCGGGCCCGAGGAGACTAATAAGAGGCTCAAATTCCTCATCGAGCACGGAGAGACTGGGTTAAGCCTTGCATTCGACTACCCGACGCTAATCGGGATAGACCCAGACGACCCCATGGCGGAGGGTGAGGTTGGCATCGTCGGCGTCAGCGTTCCAACCCTCCTAGACATGGAGATAATATTCGACGGAATTAACATGGGAGAGGTCACCACTAACATGACCATAAACCCGCCTGCCCCCGTGCTACTCAGCTTCTACGTAGCCACCGCGGAGAAGCAGGGAGTCCCCTACGACAGGATAGGCGGCACGACCCAGAACGACCCGCTCAAGGAGTTCATAGCTCAGAAGAGCTACGTATTCCCTCCAGAGCCTGCCGTGAAGGTTGCTATGGACCTCATCGAGTGGAGCATTAAGCACCTACCAAAGTGGAACCCGATAAGCATAAGCGGCTACCACATCAGGGAGGCTGGCTCCACCGCGGTTCAGGAGCTGGCATTCACTATAGCCGATGGCATCGAGTACGTGAGGCAACTTATAGCGAGGGGCCTCGACGTCGACGAGTTTGCACCTAGGCTCAGCTTCTTCTTCGACGCACACATAAACTTCTTCGAGGAGATAGCGAAGTTCAGGGCCGCGAGGAGGATGTGGGCCAAGATAATGAAGGAGTGGTTCGGGGCTAAAAAGCCTAGGAGCCTGTGGATGAGGTTCCATACCCAGACAGCCGGAGTCAGCCTCACCGCACAGCAGCCCTGGAACAACATAGTAAGAACCGCGATAGAGGCCCTCGCAGCCGTCCTCGGAGGCACGCAGAGCCTCCACACGAACAGCTTCGACGAGCCCTTCAGGGTCCCCAGCGAGTTCGCCGCTAAGATAGCACTTAGGACCCAGCAGATAATAGCATACGAGACCGGAGTAGCTGACGTAGTAGACCCGCTCGGCGGCAGCTATTACATTGAGTGGCTCACAGACGAGATGGAGGAGAGGGCATGGAGGTACATCGACAGGATCGAGAGGATGGGCGGAATGCTGGAGGCCGTGAAGAAGGGCTACCCGCAGAGGGAGGTCACGGAGGCAAGCTACCAGTTCCAGAAGGAGGTCGAGGAGGGCAAGAGGTTCATAGTAGGAGTCAACATATTCGTCGAGGAGGACATAGACGAGGTCAGGAATGTTCCACTCCTAGAGTTCGACCAGCAGGAGATCGAGAGGAGGCAGAAGGAGAGGGTCAGGAAGGTGAGGGAGATGAGGAACAAGCAGAAGTGGGAGAGGGCTCTCAACGAGCTCAGGAAGGCCGCAGAGAAGGGCGAGAACATAATGCCCTACGTCCTCAACGCGGTCAAAGCCTACGCAACCCTAGGCGAGATAATGGGCACACTCAAGGAAGTCTACGGCGTATACGTAGAGCCCCCGATCTATTAGAACACCCGGGGGCCGGGGGGATCCCACG
>JALURD010000146.1 GCA_027057815.1 Acidilobaceae archaeon
ACTCCAAGTGATTCAATTATAGCGTTAACCTGCAAGCATTACGGAATAGATACTATCATAATGTTTGATGAGGATTTCAAAAGAGTACTCTGGCTTAGAGTAGTTCCCTAATCCACGAAGAAAAAACAACCAGGATTGCCATCAGTGAATCCAGAACTAGCTTAATTTTTCTCCTTCAAACTAGGAGCCGACAGCTCTATAGAGGATAAGAGTATAATAACTTGTATAATATATAAAGTTATAATATTATGTATTATGAAGAAGTGTTTACGTGTCGAGCCTACCGCGGGTTTCGAACCCGGGACCTCCGGCGGCTCCGTAGGCCTGGGATTTATTACACGTTTCCAATAGAAACAATTAATTAGAAACGTGTTTCAGTAATGATGATCATACGAGATACCCATGATGATAATCTGGAAACACACAGCCTACAGGAAAGGCTTATTGCCTCAACACCCTAAGCATATTCTTGGGGCTAGGATATGTCTAAGGTTATTAGAGTGAAGTACGAGAATGGAGTTCTCAAACCCCTTGAACCTTTGGATTTAGAAGAAGGAGAGGTTCTGCTAGTATCAATTAAGAAGCCAGTAAGAGAGCTCTTCGGAGTTCTCAGGAGAAGGAATCCCCGAGTCAGGCCTGAGGATGTTGAGAGGGTTATAGAGGAGGTAGAGATTGAAGGTCCTTTATGACTCCAACGTACTAATAAAGTATCTAGCTGGAGATGAGAAGGCAAGAAGCCTAGTAGAGAAAGTGATCAACGGCGAGTGGAGGGGATATATAACAGAGGCAATAGCCAGTGAGATTATATACGTCTATCTAAGACTTGCATTAGACGTCTCCCGCTACAAGCTCAAAGAGCTAATTACTAAGCAAGATGAGAGGGTTAAGAACCTTCTAGAGGAAGATGTAAGACCTCTACTCTCGCTCTTCAACCTGATAACACCGGAGACTAGCGTCGAGGAACTCTTAAACCTAATAGAAAGCTATGGACTATTACCTAACGATGCGTTAATAGCGGTAGCTGCACTTAGACATGGTATAAGCACAATTGCTACTTTCGATGAGGACTTCCAACGAGTACCATGGCTAAGAGTTATTCCTTAGTATTTAAGTGGTAATCCGCCGAGGGCTTAAACTCAGGACTCAGCGGCTCCGAAGGCTTGGGACTTATAAACCCTGTTTCCGATGGAAACCATGAATTGGAAACAAGTTTCAAGGATGATAATCACAAGAGGTTTCAGTGATAATAATCTGGAAACCTCTCTGCAGGAAAAGGCTAATTGGCTCGTTGTCTATAGGATTAGATGGGTGCAAGGGGATTGTCCAAGGTCATTAGAGTAAGATTTAGGGGCGGTGTGCTGGTGCCTGAGGAGCCGCTTGACATGGAGGAGAACAAAGAGCTTCTTGTCAAGATAATCGATGTTGAAGAGAGGAAAAGAATATTAGAAAAGTATCGAGGCGCTTTAGGTCGTGTAGATCCGAGACTCCTAGAGGAGGCAATAGAGGAGGCCGAGCACCTTTGATATACGTCGACTCTAACGCCCTGGTCTATCTTCTCCACGATGTAAAGCCGAAGTCAGACCTAGTAGTTAATATCTTATCCAGTAGGGATGAAGTCTATACTAGTCTTAGAACAATAGAGGAAACCTCATATATTCTTGTAAGGGTATATCTTAGCAAGCATTATGGAGCCAGAGGCATATACCAGGTAAAAGATTTAATAAGAAAACAAGGCTTAGAGCACGTCAAGGAAGAATTGGCCATTCTACGCCGCCTACTATCTGATTATAATATAATAACGTTACAGGACAAGGCTACTATAGAGGAAATACATGAGACGATGATTAAATATCGTTTGCTTCCGGGCGACGCTATTATAGCCTTAACCTGTAAGCATTACGGCATAAACACTATCCTCACTTTCGACGAGGACTTCAAGAGGATACCATGGCTGAAGGCTATACCCTAGGAGCCCCCTAGGTCAAGTGTGCTCGATGCCGTAGGCGTGCGTTTATACGTTATGATTATCGGGACTGAGCGAATTGGTTGCATTTTTCAGTCCTAGCCGCCGATACATTCAGCACCAGGCTTAATGATCACTAGGAGGGATTTGTGGCGGGCCCGCCGAGGGCTTAAACCCGAGACCCAGCGGCTCCGAAGGCTGGCGCTCCGTTTTAGCTATACTGAATTGTAGGCAAGTTACTAGGTGGAAGCTTGCTCCCCATGTTATGTCTGGCCTCAAGGCCCCGAGGACTATGTATTAGAGAGGGTGGTATTACGCCACTTGAGAGGGTTGCGATTAGAGGCCGCGTCATCGGCTGGTTACGGGTGTGTTATAGAATTGGAGGTGAGGAGAAGAAATGGAACCCTCCGGTATTTGAATTCTTTCTGAGCCGGGTGAGTGCTCGGAAATTAAAGTCCGAGTGAGCGCTCGGTTTCACTGGCATTCGGAGATGCAGGATGACAGGGTTGAGGTTTATGGCTCCCGAGTAATAGCCGTGGACCGGTTTGATAATGAAACTCGCGCTTAACAGCTTGAGGAGACTTCGGGCCCCGGGTCTGTTCTGGCGTTTAGAGGTAATGCTTTGCTAGTGTTTCCTGAAGTGCTGTTAGGCCTTGGCCTAGCTTGACGTCTACTCCGAGTGCTTTGAGGCTCCTCTCTAGGGCTGCTATCGTGGCTACCAGCTCGTTGTAGCCCACCTGGCCCATGTGGCCTATCCTGAATATCCTGCCCTTCAGCTCTCCTAGGCCCCCGGCTATCTCGACGCCGCGGGCCCTCATCTCCCTATAGAGGCTTGGCCACTCGACGCCTCCGGGTAGGTAGGCTGCTGTGACGGTGTCTGCCTGGAAGCCTTCCCTCGCGACGAGGTTTATCCCCAGGGCCTTCAGGGACTCTCTGACCGCCTCTGCCATGACCTTGTGCCTCTTGTACCTCTCCTCGAGGCCCTCGGCTAGTATGGTCTTAAGGGACTCCCTGAGGGCGTAGACTAGGTTGACGGCCGGGGTTATGTAGTAGTTCTTGGTGGACTCCATCTCCCTGAGGAGGTCGGGGAGGCTAAAGTAGAGGCTCCACTGGCCCCTCGCCTCCACCTCCCCCGTGAACGATTCACTGTAGGCGACGAGGCCAAGACCCGGCGGGACGCCTAGGGCCTTCTGGGACCCAGTGAAGCACACGTCAACGCCCCAGTCGTCCATCCTCACCTCCATGCCGCCCACTGAGGCCACACCGTCCACAACCAGAGGGATCCCCCAGCGTCTAGCGGTTTCAGCGAGCTCCTTGATCGGGTTCGCCACACTTGTAGACGTGTCCACGTGCTGCAGGGCGACCGCCGCGACGTCTCTATTCCTCTCCAGCAGCCTATCCAGGTCCCCAGCGGTGAAGCCCGAGCCCAGCTGCGCCTCAGCCACCACGGGCTCGCCGCCGAGGGCCCTGACCCCCTTCTCGAGGTAGCCGCCAAAGTAGCCAGCCCGCAGGACGAGCACCCTGGAGCCAGGCTTAACGACGCTCCTCAAAGCCAGCTCCATGGCGCTAGTACCGCTACCCGGGAGTATGACCACCCCGCCCCTTGTGCCGAATACCCTGCGCAGCATGTCCACGGCCTCACGGTGAATTTCATCGAACTCAGGCGAGACATGGTTAACCGTGGGCTTAGCCATGGCTAGTAGAGTTTCGAAGTCAACAAGAGTGGGACCCGGGGTCATGAGTAAAAGCTTGCCGTGAGGCATTATCGAGCACCGTGAATCCTACTCTCATCCCACAAGGTATTAAAGGATGCAAT
>JALURD010000147.1 GCA_027057815.1 Acidilobaceae archaeon
AGAGGCTCCCGATGGGGATCCAGCCGTCGCCGCCCTCGAATATAGCCCTAAGGGTCGACGGCGGGGCAGCGTAGACCTTGGTGCCCGGGTCCAGGGGCACAGTAGGACTCCTCGGCGACCCAGTGACTACTAGGTGGTCCAGGAGGCTTATCCACTTAACAACGCCCCTCCTGTAAGATCTCTCTAGGAGCAGCGGGTACCTGGTGGCGGCGTCTACCTCCCTGTGGTCGGTGACCTCTTCCGGGAGTAGGGTGTTACCGCTGGCTACGTACTCTACAATGCCTAAGACGCAGCCTTCAGGGCCCTCGGCCATAACGTAAAGGCCTGTGGCTGCCACTTTCCTGCCATTCTCGTCGAAGAGTACCACGCTAGTGTCAGGGGTACTCTCACCAACAATCCAGCCAAGCGGGAGGGATCCTGGGCACTTGCCCCCCGATTTACCGACCACGCGCGGTCACCCCTCAAGCATGTGCCTCCCGCTCCTCTCAAGCCCAAGGCCTAGAGCGTGGAGGACACGGTCCATATCATCGCGGGTCAGGCGGGCGCGGGAGTGGGCGACAAGGAGGGTATATGGGTACCCCCGGGCCAGGGGTAGGCTTGATAGGGCAGAAACTACCCCCTCAACTAGGTCGGCTACGTCGTTTTCTCCGTATCTCAAGGCGTTGAAGGCGACCTCGACCTTTAGGATGGGGCCTCCGCTCTCAAGCCTAACGTAGAACTCTGCGAGGCCAAGAAGGTCCCTATAGAATTCATCGAGGCCCAAGTGCCTAGGGTAGAAGGGGCCCCTTACAACCTTGCTCTTGAACGCCCTGATATCCTCTATCCCGTGGAGGACGCTATAATCCGTTAGGAATGATTCCACAGGCTTAGCCATCCTCAGGTAGTAAACGTCGGGCAGGGGCTTCCCTAATAGACTAGTCGACCGGCTAGTCTTCGACAGGAATACAGGCGTGACTCCTCTCCTCCACGAGTCCTCCAGGAGGAGCCTGAACGCCATGGACTTCTCGACCCACTCGAGGAAGGATACCCATACTCCGTCGTCGCTGGAGAGATTCTCCAGGCCAAGCCTCTCCTCTATAAGCGACCTGGCCGGGGGATCCCTGAGCCCCCTCTCTACTACAGAGTTAACCCTCCTCCACAACTCGTAGTACATGTCGCTCGGCCTCAGCCCAAGCCTCTCTGCAGCCCTAGACTCAGCCTCGGAGAGAGGCATCTCAGCCGCTCCCGGCCTATGCCTACCGACTATCACCCTGAAGCTACCATCCCATAGCAGGAGGCCCCCACTAGCGTTCGCCACAACTCTGGCGGCTGTGTATGCCTCAATAGTCTCCCTGTAGATTCTGACTCTGTCCTCGGGGAACGCCTGCGGCACAACAATACCCACATCGGCCTCCTCAGCCTCCGAGGCGGAGTCGAAGCGGCCGCCGTTGGGCGTGTAAAGGGCAGCCCACGCCCTCACAGCGTATATAGTGAAGGCCTCGAAGTCCTCGAACCTCGACCCGCCATCCTCGACGGCATGCGGCGGCACCCGGGATCCCCGTGGGGCGGGAAGCTTCCTGAGCTTATCCCTGACGAATGAGACGTCCTCAGGCTCCTCGTAGAACAGCTTGACTAGCCTCCTCAGCGAGTCCCTCCTCCTTATGGCCGCCTCTATCAGGCTCGTCAATCCTGCTCCACCCCACACCTGACAACGCTTACCCCGCCGGGCTTGGAGACCGTGCAGATGGTATCCGCTGCCTCCTTCACTTCCTCGTCGTGGGTCACCACCACCAGCTGGGGGATCCCGGCCTCCCCTCGGCCCATGCTCCTTAGCACATCGACCAGCACCCTCCTCCTCTCCTCGTCCAGCTCAGCAGTCGGCTCGTCGAGTATCAGGAAGCCAGCGTTGATGCTGGAGATCTTGCCCAGGGCAAGGGCGAAGGCTAGGGCCACAGCAGTCTTCTCACCGCCGCTTAGGCTTGAGAGGCTAGCCTCCTCACCCGTAGAGCTGACAGCCTTGATCTCGACGAGTGGCGTGCCATCCCTTCTCTCAACGGTTGAGACCACGACAGCCTTGTAGTCGAGGTCGAAGGATGAGAGTATGTCAGTCATAAGCCTCTCCAGGGCCGCCAGCCTGGCCTGGAGGAGTTTCCTCGGGAGGGTCTTCTCAAGGATCTCCCTAAGCTTGAGCAGCTTAGACAGTTGCCACCGGGCTCTCTCGAGTCTCTCCTCTTCATCCCTGATCTCGGTCAGCCTCTTCTCTATCTGCTCAAGCCTGCCCTTAGCCTCTCCAAGCCTCCGGGTTAGGCTATCCTTCTCCCTCTCAAGCCTCTCAGCATCTCTCGCTAGGGGCTCGATCTCCCTAATCCGGGAGACTATCTCTTCCCTCTCCTTTCCGAGCTTCTCCTTCTCAGCTTTAAGGGATCGGATCCTTGACTCGACCTCAGATAGCCTAGCCTTAGCCTCAAGGGCCCTCCTATACTCGGCCTCCACTCCCGCGAGCACGTTGGAGGCCTTCGACACTGCTTCGACCGCCTCGTCTACGCTGCCAAGACCCGTCTCCTCGACTAGTCTGCGTTCAATGCTCTCAACTATAGCCTCAGCGTCACTCAGCTCCCTCCTAGCCTCTGTTGCAAGCCTCTCAGCTTCATCGAGGGAGGGTAGCCTGGCAAGGCCGAGGGATCCCGCCAGTTCGAGGGCTCGTGCCCTAGCCTCGACAGCCTTCCTAGCAGACTCTTCTACCTTCACCGCTTCAGCTTCTACTTTAGAGGCCTCCTCCTCGGCTCTCTTGGCCGCCCTCCTAGCCTCAGCATACTCGAGCCTGAGGGACTCAAAGTCTACGTCTCGAATTGACTCCAGGTCCACCTCCAGCCTTTGGATCACTGACTCTATGAGCCTCGACTTGGCCTCAGCCTCCCTAGCCCTGGCCTCGAGCTCACTAGCTTCGGAGTCGAGGGCCTCAGCCTCGCTTAGGAGCCTCTTAGCTGCGTCTTCGAGCCTTGAAGCTAGGGTTGAGGCGCCCCCTTCAGGCAGAGGCTGGCCGCAGAGGGGGCACCTGTCCCTCTCCTCTCCTCGGAGGCTCCTAGCGTAGAGCAGGAGCCTCTCAGCTTGCCCTCTGGCCTTGCTCGCTTGAGCTCTCTTCTCGGCGGCTTCAGAGGCTAGATTCTCCGCCTCCCTTCTCAGCTTCTCCGCCTTTGCCCTTGCAGCCTCCAGCACCTTCTGTGGCTCGCTCGCGGGGATCCCGGCCAGCTCCGCGAGGTCACCAGCTCTGACCCGGGCCCTCTCCATGACCCGCTCGGCGGCTGAGAGTTTTTCCTCTAGTTTAGCCGCCCTGGCCTCGGCTTCCCTTTGCCTTCTCCTGGCGTCCTCGCTCCGGGCCTTGAGCTCCCTCAGCTTCTCCTCGGCCCAGGCATGCTCTAAGTACTCCCTGAGAGCCTCTGCGAGCCTAGCGGCTGCCTCAGACTTAGCCCTGACCTCGCCGAGCTTCCTCCTAGCCTTCTCCAGCTCGGCCACGAGGCTTGCAAGGCCTGCGAGGCGCTTGAGCCTCTCGTACTCCCTTTCCAGGGGAGCGAGCCTGCCAGCGATTGAGCTGAGCTTGGCGGCCTCGCCTTCGAGCCTCAATAGTTCACTCTCGACTTCTCTGAGCCTCTCCTCTACCCTCTCCAAGGCCCCCCTGAGCTTCTCGTATTCCTCCTTCGCCTTCGACGCTTCCGCGAGCTGGGTCTCCACCTCTGAGAGTTTGGCCTCCAGCTCCTTTACCTCCCTCTGG
>JALURD010000148.1 GCA_027057815.1 Acidilobaceae archaeon
ATACTGAAAAGGGTCGGGTTCTACCTTAACTACCGCTCCACAGGCCACGCCGCCGCCCTAGTCGCATATAGGAGTAATGGTAAAGTCAAGGAGTTAGCCGAGGTTTACAAGAGGGATCCCCTCGCCACTCACGTCTACCTAAGGGATCATCCCTATTACGACGTCTGGGTCGTTGTGAAGAGGCAGAGCAGGGAGGAACTAGAGGCTCACATCGACGACGTGGCAAGGAAGCTCGGCGTCGAATACGTCATACTCTACAGCAAGAGAACCTACAAGCTGAGCGTCAAGTACGACATTTACAGGGGGCTCTCGAGGGCTGGCAAATACTCTAGGGTAGCCGAGTCGCCGCCAGCACCTGAGGATATGGGGTACCCCGCGTCCCTAGCCCGCTCATTGAGGTCGCTACCCCTTAAGCCAAGGCCCTACCAGGATGTAGCTAGCCGTTTGGGCCTGAGAGAGGATGAAGTAGTTGAAGCCGCTAGGCTCATGCTTGAGAAGGGTGTTCTCGGGGATCCCGGAGCCGCTCTGGACGGTCATAAGCTTGGGTTCAGGGAGAACGCTATGGTTGTCATGGAGCCAGCTGGATGCGAGGAGGAGCTATGCGAGTGCGCGGCTAGCCTCCCATTCACGACCCACGTGGTTCTCCGGGATCCCAAGCCGCGTGGGGCGTGGAAGCACACATGCTATTTCATGGTCCACGCCGTCTCGAAGCCGCTGGTGGGACGGGCCGTCGAAGAGGCTAGGGCTAAGTGTAGGCCTAGAAGCCTCCTCGTAATCAGGAGCCTCGCCGACCTGAAGCCTGGGGTTGTGAGGTGAGATAGTTTGATCCCGGTAAGCGTGCTTGTGGCTGGGAGGGGAACGGTCTCCGAGAGGATTAAGGGTAGATATGGGAAGGGGAGGCCCAGCAAGTTTACAAGTATCATCAGGCCAGTTGTGTTCTGGAACATTACCTACAAGTGTAACTTGAGGTGCGAGCACTGCTACATAGACGCTGGCCCCGACGTCGAGAGGCCGGAGCTGAGCGACGACGAGGTGGTCAGGGTTGCTAGGGAGATAGCTGGCCACGGGATCCCTCTAGTCGTGTTCAGCGGTGGGGAGCCGCTTGCATCTAGAAAGTTCTGGATCGCGGCGGAGGAGCTAGCCGGACGCGAGAGGCCGAAGCTCAGCCTTAGCACCAACGGCACCCTTCTAACACCCGACGTGGCGGGGAGGCTGAAGAAGCTGGGCTTCATGTACGTCGGCGTCAGCATCGACAGCTTGGATCCTAGGGTCCACGACAAGTTCAGGGGCGTCAGCGGCGCCTGGGAGAGAGCCCTGGAGGGAGTCAGGGCCTCGGTGGAGGCGGGGATCCCGGCCGGGCTTAGGTTCACGCTAACTAGGTGGAACATTAAGGAGGCGCCAGGAGTAGTAGACCTAGCAGCCAGGCTAGGGGCGTCAAGGGTCAGCTATTACCTCCTAGACACTGTAGGCCGGGGTGCGGCCATAAAGGAGTCCCTGCCGACTTATGAGCAGTTGAGAGACTTCATATCAAGAGTAATGGATAAGGCCAGAGAGTACGTTGGAGTGGTTGAGGTCCTACTGGTAAGGATGAACTGGGCCGGAGTCTACATAGCGAGTCTTCTAGCTAGAGATAGAGAGGACTTCATTGAATACCTAAAAGTAATCGAAGCTCAGGGCGACTGCGGCAGGAAGACCGTAAGCATCTATCCCGATGGGACCGTGAGGCCGTGTCAGTTCATAGACTACATGATCCTGGGGAGTCTCAGGGAGAAGAGTCTCAGCGAAATCCTATCCCCTGACAACCCTCGCCTCAAGCCATTCCTTGAAATGCCAAAGATGCTCAGGGGACCCAAGTGTTCGAGGTGTCCCTTCAAGGAGCACTGTGGGGGAGGTAGCAGGAATAGGGCTCTAACGCTGACCGGAGACTTCTGGGGGGACGACCCAACCTGCATAATTGACTATAAAGAGATAGTGTCCAAATTCAACCTTTAACGAGGGCTTCAACCTTAGAGGCTAAATTAGCCAGCACATCACCAGGCACCTCGCCGAGGCTCTTATACTTATTGAATATATTATCAACAGCCACGGCAACCTCGCCCAGCTCATCCAGTTTCCAGTAAACCATAGAGTCGAACATCTCGGATAACGGATTGTAAGCCTGGTTATAGGCTGTAAGAGCCCAGCCTGAGAGGTCTGCAAACGCCTTCCTAGCGTCGAGGTAGGCCTCCTGATCCGTAACCTCGTAGAGTATGCTGGAGTACTTGGCGAGCCAGTCAGCCTCACTTGATATGGATAGTAGCGCGGGTGCTAGATACTCTCTATCAACACCCCTCTGAGCTAGCGAGTGGAGTGCTAGTAATTCGTTTGATAACACGAGCAAGTGCTTAGTGCTCTCACGCTCCATATCCTCGAGGAGGTTAGTATAGCTTTTCGCTAGTTTAACGTAGGAAGTTACTAAGCCCAACAGCACTAGAGCTGCTATGGTCAAAGCGGCCACCCACGCCCAGCACGGCCTTAAACGCCTAGACAACACCTAGCACCTCAGAACCGCTCACCGCTTCATGCCAGCAAGCTTCAATATTAACCCTCCAGTAGGTTGAACTAATCAATTTACTATTAAGGATCCCTGACACACTTTAAACACACCAAATAACAATAATCTAATTGACTTACTCTTTAAATTCCTCGTAGATACATAAAGTATTATTAATCCTTATGGGTGATAGCATGACTGGCCTCCAGGATGCTGTTAGAAAACTGACTGAGATCCTTGAGCGTTTCAGAAAAGGCGAGAGGAGGGGCCTTGTGCTGACCCTGGCCGCTATGCTCAGACTCTCGGAGAAAGGTAAGAAGACTCCAAGCACTCGCGACGTAGTTGAGGAGGCTAGGGAGATACTCAAGAAGACCGATGGAAAGAGTGAGTGGGGTGTTAGTCTAGACGAGTATACAGAAGAGAAGGCTATCGAACTACTAGAAGAGCTTAGGGAGATGGGGATACTTGACATTGAAGGCCCACGCAGGTATAGGTTCGCCAGGTATGACTCGAGAGACATAGAACCTTACGTGAGAGACCACATGGCACCCATACTTTTAAGGCTCAGAACTTGATGATGCCCAAGGTATTGCGTTCCCACTGCAGCCCTACCCTTTCACCTTTCTTAATTTTTCTTAAAAGTAGTTCTTACTAAAACGTAGAAGTTTTATAACAGGAAACATAGCTAGTTAGCAATAACTCTTATTAAGTAGTCGCTTCAGTTGGAGTTTATGGAAGCGCCTCTGTGGTGGTTTAGATATGAAAATTAATGGGATTATCGTAGCATTCGCTCTCGTCATACCCTTACTTGCGGGCTCCTTGCTCTACACAAACTCTCAAGCCAATATTGATGAGGCTAGGAGCGTCTTCGAGACTATAGGATGTACTGGGTGTCATACAGCCGGAGGAACTGCGCCTACCTTTGACAACGTAGTTTCGATGATCGCCAATTGGAGTAGTAAATATAACACTATAGATGACGCGGTGAGGAACGAAGTCAACTACTTCGGCGGGCAGAAATTCAACAGCTACGAGGAAATGATGAAAGTCATGGCTGGCAATGTCGGGAAGACCCTTGATGACCCAGACATTCAGCTGCTCTCCCAGTTCTTCAAGGACGTCTTCCAGGGCAAGGTGGAGGCTCCACAGCCTACTCAGGCCACGACACCGGGTAACATGGGAGGCTTGGGAGAAGGAAGGGGTGGAGCCCCTGGCGTAGGCATGTTCTACGGTACTGTAATAGTTGGAGTGCTTCTGGCCATCATTCTCTTTGTTGCTTTCTCGAAGCCGTTCAAGTAGGGGTGGTAGAATGGAGGGGGAGGTTAGGGACGTGATAAAGGTTCTCCTAGTCTACATAGCTGTCTTCGCCCTGATCTGGGTGCTAGTATTTAGAGAGCTACTCGTTCGAGGGGTGATCTCCGGTGGCGGGTAAGGCTGAGAAGCTAGAATATGCATGGATAGCGCTCGTGGTTGTAATGCTTACCATCTTCCTGGGAATACTTGGGTACGCCGTCATAGGTGAAGGTTACAGCGCACCAGAAGACGCTGTCACATGTAACGTGAAGAAGCTAGAGGAGCAGATAACACCAGGCGTTAAGGAGGTTGCGCCTGGAGTATACGAAGTTGATATCGTGGCTAGGATGTGGGCCTGGCAGCCTAATGAGATAGTGCTCGAAAACCCCAAGAAGGTGATATTCAGGATAACCAGCGCTGATGTCCAGCATGGCTTCGAGATTGTAGGAACCAACGTTAATTTCATGGTTTTCCCGGGGTACATCGCCGAGATAACATGGTACCCTCCCAGTGATGCCGAGGGCGAGTTCCTGATAGTTTGTAACGAGTACTGTGGCCTGGGCCACCAGAACATGTACGGCAAACTCATTATAATTAGGAGTTAAGGGGGGTGAGTCTCCTTGGCCTCTGAGGGTGGTGCAAGGTTCGCGTTTGAGGACAAGATTTCCCGGGCTGCACTCGTCTTCGCGTTCCTAATGCTTGCGGTTGGAGGCCTCTTCGGAATAACCCAGCTGCTGGCAAGGACGCCATATGCTCCCCAGTTCATCAGCGCGAAGACGTATTACACAATACTCACGGGCCACGGAGTATTCCTAGCAATAGTGTGGACGGCCTTCTTCATAGTGGCGTTCTCGAACTACGTAATAACCAGGGAGCTGGGCGTCAACCTGAGTAGAACCCTCCTCGGGTTTGGCGCGCTACTGGCGATAGTGGGGAGCTTGATCGCTGGGCTAGCCATACTTTCCGGTAAAGCCGCCGTTCTCTACACATTCTACGCTCCTCTGAAGGCCCACCCCGCCTTTTACCTTGGAGCAGCCATCTTAATCATTGGGACATGGCTCATCGGTGCCGCCTATTTCAAGGCATACCTCCAGTGGAAGAAGGCTAACCCGAGCAAGGAGATACCGCTCGGAACCATGGGCATCTTAGCAACCTGGATAGTATGGTTTGAAGCCACGCCTCCTCTAGCATTCATGGTGCTCAAGGACCTAGTCCCTATGGCTCTCTGGGGTAAGTCCGTGGACGTGCTCGAGACTAGAACATACTTCTGGTACTTCGGCCACCCACTAGTTTACTTCTGGATAATCCCGGCCGTGACTTACTGGTACCACATACTCCCCAAGCTGGCGGGCGGGAGAGTATTCAGTAGGACCATGGCTAAGGTCGCATTCATATTATTCATCCTCGCCTCAACTCCTGTCGGCGTCCACCACCAGTTCGTTGATCCTGGAATAAGTAACATAGCCAAGTTCGTGCACACTGTGTTTACATTCATAGTAGCCACTCCGAGCCTGCTAACAGCGTTCAACGTGCTGGCTACACTGGAGATTGCTGGTAGGATGAGAGGAGGCAAGGGCTTTCTGGGATGGCTGAAGACGCTGCCCTGGAGGGAGCCAGCATTTAGCGCTGGCGTGCTGGCCTTCATAATCTTCGGCTTTGGCGGCATTAGCGGAGTTGTCAACGCGTCCTACATAGTCAACTACATAGTCCACAACACCGTATGGGTCGTCGGCCACTTCCACCTAACAGTAGGCACCGCGGCCACTCTAACCTTTATGGGAGCCTCATACCTCATGATACCAGCACTCTTCGGCAGGAGCATATACAGCCAAGCACTAGCGAGGGCCCAGCCCTTCGTCTGGTTCATTGGAATGTCGATATTCTCCTTCTCCCTACACACCGCTGGCCTACTAGGAGTGCCGAGAAGGACATACAACGTCATGTACGCTGGGAACGCGCCCGACGCCTGGATTCCATTACTGCTGGCCGCCGCCTTGGGCGGCATTGTCTTCGCATCCTCCGGAGCAGTCTTCGTATTCAACGCCCTAGCATCGATACTGGCAGGGCCCAGGATCAACCCCCACCCCAAGCCCAACCTGGCAGAACTTGTCGACGACGAAGAAGTAGGCCCGGCGGGCGCCCTGGACAGGCTAAGCATATGGCTACTATTAGCCTTGGCACTGATAGTCTTTGCATACGCCATACCATTCTATGAGATCTACTCCACAGGACTCTCATTAGTCCCGCCAGTAACACCTGAAGGGCTGCGCCTCACAGGATAGCCACATAGCCGAGTGCGGGAGAGGGAGGTGCCTAGAAGCCTTGATAACGCGCTCCACCCTTCTTTACACTAGCCTAGTCCTCGCGGTCATCATTGTAGCATCAGCGGGCTACATTTACTTCTACGTGCTCGGAAGCGGTGAGAAAGGCTTCGAGCTGGGGAGGTACGGCTCCATACTCCAGTTTAACAAGTCGAAGGTGGAGGCCTTCACGTTAGAGTCGACGGCGGGCCAAGTCTTATTCCCAGTGCCTGGCAAGGTAAACGTTGTTACCCCTCAATACCTGAGTTGCCCTGACATATGCCCACTCGAATCCATAATGTTAAAGTACGTAATGTCCAAGGTCGTCGAGGCGGGTTGGCAGGATAGAGTAGTATTCATTACTATAGATGTTGACCCCTGGAAGGATAGCCCGGAAGCCGCCCAAGCCTACATTGACGCGTATGCCTCTGACCTACTATCACGTGGGGTAAAGTGGGTATGGATCGTGGATGCTCCCGAGAACATGCAGAAAGTATGGGATGCACTTAAGATCTATGTTGAGAAGGATCCTGAGACCGGGCTTGTAACGCATACTGGGGGCTTCTTCATAATATCGCCTGACGGCGAGCTGCTATACTTCCTGTCGCCCTCCAGTGCTGGGTGGAGGGAGCCCGATAAATTTGCAGAGATGCTATGGATAACGCTTAAGGAGGTAGTGGAGGCAGGAAGCTAGCCAATAGGCGCCTCGTAGGGTGTTAACCCTTGACTAAGAGGAGGGGGAGGCTAAGAATAGACTATAGGAAGAGCGTATCATTCGCGAGGCTCACCGGACTGGCTTTACTTCTCACCATTGCCACCCTCATCCCCCTCAGCCTGGTAGCCTCGCAGCCCCTGGCAGCTGGGAACGTCTACAACATATATGATAGTGTGGACGACTACTGGAAGCTTGTTAAGCGCGGTGGCAGGGTCTTAGTTTTCGTCGAGCAAGAGGGTTGCCTCGCCTGCAGGGAGTTAAAGCCGTACCTCCTCAAATTCGCTGAAACACATGGAGACAACGTGACAGTGGTTAGGCTCCACATTGATAAACTTCTATCCTCGGACCCAGACGCTGCCATGGAGTTAATATCACAGTTAAGATTGTATGCTACCCCTACCTTGATATTGTATGTTAATGGAGTGGAGGTTGCAAGACATGTTGGCTTATTTGACGGAGACCAGCTGGCCGGGCTTGAGGCTATGGTGTTTAACTCGACCTCCATAAGCGCTGGTGGCAGAGAGGCGACTTCCGCCTTTACCGCTACTCCCCTAGGCCTCGCGGCAGTTTTTGCCTTCGGGCTGGCGGCGGCCTTCTCCCCATGCAGTGCCCCCCTGCTAGCTGTTTACTCTATATCTGCTCAGTATGTATCCGGGAGGAGACTGCCAAGGATAGAAGTCTTCAAGTCAAACGCAACCCTGCTCGCCACAGTAGGGATTGGGGGTATAATCCTCGCACTGGCTTCATCGGCGGTAAGCACTCTTGCAGGCGTGCCCTTGGCCTCAGCTCTTCTAGCATTCGCTGGGTGGATGGTTATACTCTGGGGCGCCTTCGAGCTAAGGGGTCTCAGCGTACTCTCTAGGAGCTTGTCGAAGGCCACGCGCATGCTACCATTGCTAGGTCTTGAGTGCAGCCTCCCCTTCCTTCTCGCGGCTCTAGCAATAGCATCGAAGAGCGTTACAGCCGCTGCTGCCTCGGCGCTCCTCTTTAGTGCAGGTTTCAGCCTCCCCTACATACTGGCTGGCACAGCGTTCTCAACCGTGCTCAGGCCCGTGGCGTCATGGCTCGGGTCGAATGTTAAGGCGAGGAGTAGCCTCCTTGTAGTCTCCGGTGTTTTACTTCTGTACTACAGTGTTGAGTTAGCCCTCGGGTAGGGGGGTGGGTGTCTGGTGAATGTTAGGGTCCTAGCTGGAGTAGCTTTTGCCCTGTTAGTGGTAGCCCTTTACTTGTACATTAATCCTCCTATCAGTGTATCAGCTGTGAGCTACACCTACACTGGCTTCTCTGCGGGCGTCTTCTTCAAGGCCAGGAATCTAGGCCTGAGCGAGGTATGCATAGTGGACGCCTACATCGAGGGCGTCAAAACCGTGGTTGAACTCCATGAGACCGTTAAGGAAGGCGGGGTCGCAAAGATGGTACCTGTCGACAAAGTGTGCATCCCGCCCCTGGGGACCGTCGAGTTTAGGCACGGAGGCTTGCACGTGATGATCATGGGCGGGATCGATCCGGCCGGCAAGACGCTTGTATTAGTACTAGACGATGGGAGGGAGGTTAAAGTAGAGCTTCCAAGCAAGCCACGCAGCTAGCACGGCCCATACGATATAATCCAGCCTCCCTGCACGCGGCTTTTCAACCCAAGTCTTATCCTTCCTTGGCGCCTTGAAGTAGAGGGCCTCGGCGAGCATGGCCGCTGACTGGAAGCCCTGGACGACAACAGGCACTGGAGCCCTCAGGGCTAGCTTGAAGCCCCCGCTCACGCCCCTTCCCTTCAGGGCGTGAACTGCTTCCTTGGCGGCTACTCCTAAATGGTCGGCTAGGCGGAGTGCGAAGAGTGGGAAGTACGCCGCCATCGGGGGGAGCCTTAGAGTCCATAGTAGCCTGGCGAGCCATCTCGGTGGGACTAGTGATAGCGCTGATGACACAGGGACCGCAACCGCGAGGACCCCTATGACGGAGTCCGCCGCTGCAGTGTAGCCTCTTAGCATGCCCACTATGACTGCCACAGGTGCGGCCAGCCAGGCGTATAGTAGTAGGAGCCTCTTAGCCATAGGGGACGCTATGGCTAATGCCAGCCCGAGCATTATGGACGCTAACCTGGAGCCCGTGTAAGCCGCTGCCAAGCCCCAGGCTGCCACCGCTAGAGCTGTTAACGGGTGTAGGCTTCCAGTATCCTTGCGATGCACTCAGCAGCACCCCCGCCGCTCGTTAAGCCTAGCCTCTTGAGCTCCCGGAGGAGTGGCGGCTCGGGGAAGCCCAGCGCATCCACTGCCCTAGGTAGGGTCTCAAGTGTAGGCCCCTCGATGACTACTCTGCCGTTGGATAGCGCTATGAGCCAGTCGCTGGCTAAGAGCGCGAAGTCTAAGTCGTGGGTCGCAACCACATAGGGGATCCCGAGCCCCGCGAGCCAGACAGCCAGCCTGAGCCTCTCGATGGGCCCCAGGCCTGTCGTTGGCTCGTCCACCACGAGCGCCTCCGGGCGCCAGAGTGTGGCTAGTAGTATGGAGAGCCTCCTAGCCTCGCCCATTGAGAGCGTGAAGGGGCTCCTACCCGCTACGTGCGCGAGCCCGTGTTCCATAAGAACTTCCAGCGCCCTGCCGGGATCTCTCACTGCTTCCTCGACTTCCTCTTTAACCGTCGCCTTGTAGAATGAGAGGTAGGGGTTCTGCCACGACGCACCCACCCTTACGGGACCCTCAACCACGCCCTCGGCTGGCTTCAAGGTCCTCGCCAAGACCTTGAGGAGGGTTGTCTTGCCCGAACCATTAGGACCAACGACAGCCACCCTACCAGCTGGTACCTCCAAGTCCAGTCTAGCGAGGATGCCCGCCTTCACACCCCGCAACCTGAATAGCCATTCTCGCACTCCAAGCACCCCATAAGCCTGCACCGCCCCCATGAGAGGCGACTTCCTGGACCTCTTCGGGATTACTCACTACGGCTTTCACTACGCCTCCTTCAATCACTACTACTTTGTCGGGCCAGGATTCCATGAGGTGCAGTCTATGCTCGGCTATAACCACCGCGTCCAGGTCGAGCTTGGAGAGGAGGGCCAACAGACTCTTGGCACCAGCCGGGTCTAGATAAGCCAGTGGCTCGTCAAGCATGAGCACCCTTGCACCCCACGCTATAGCTGATGCTATCGCAACCCTCTGCCTCTCCCCGGCAGACAACTCGGAGACCCTCCTATCCAACAAGTGATCGACTCCCACTTCCTCCGCTATCCTCCTAGCCTGGGCTGCCGCCTCTGGGGGTGGGACTCCGGCGTTTTCGAGCGAGTAGACCAGTTCATCCCTTACTGTCAAGTTGAGTACGAACATATCAAATACCTGGGGTACAAGCATCGTAGGGGCCCTTCTCTCAACTCTACCCTCCAAGACTCCTCCATAGACTTCTATGGCGCCCGAAGCGACCCGGAGAAGTGTAGATTTCCCGCTTCCCGTGGGCCCCGTTATGAGCGTCCTGCCCCTGGGGATCGCGAGTGAGACGCCCCTAAGCACCCAGTCCTCAGAGGCCGGATAGCGGTACCAGACATTATTCAATTCTATAACCGCCAAGCCACGTCTACCCTCCTCGCCAGCTCTTCAACAAACCTCTTCTCCCGGTCGCTTAGGCCGCAGTTATCGCTGAGCTTGGAGCCGTAGTAGGCGTTCGCCACGAAGACCCTGGCCGCCTCCATGGCCTCATACACTAATTCCTCGTCGCCAGCGTGGACGTGTATTGTTATGTCGTTAACCACTAAAGCGGGCAGAGGGTTCCTGACATACTCCTCGAGGACAGTCCTTGTTAGCCTGGCGTTTAAGCGGGCCAGCTCCATCATAATACCGCAGTCGCCTCTCGACTCCAGCCTGGGGGCTCTCAGGCCCTTCGGCCTCCTATAGACTGCCCTCTCCACCGGGCCCAAAGGAGCACCTACTCCAGCCTTGTCCGGGGCGAAGTCAGCGATGAAAACAGAGCCGGGCGCTAGGGAAGCGAGAAGCCTAGCCATGACCCTAGTCAGCTTCGTCTTCCCTGACCCCGTTTCACCATAAATCAACACGCTGAACCTTGAAGCCTGCACGCCATAGCACCCCAAGGATTGTCAAGCCCAGCAGCGTGCCTATGCCCGTGCTCGCAGCCCAGACCGCAGCTATGGCCCCAGCGGACTCCCAGGCTGCCCCCACTAGGGGAGCCACTATTAGGTATGAGAGTGTGAAGCCCACGCCGAGGGTGCCTAAGGGTTCTAGGAGGCCAGCCGGCCTGGGATCCCGGCCTGCCCTAGAGAGGAGGAGGGCGCC
>JALURD010000149.1 GCA_027057815.1 Acidilobaceae archaeon
GGTTCAGGGCTGCGTTCAGGGAGGCTAGCGCCCTCCATGCATGCTTCTATGAGGGATGGTGCACTGAACGCGACGTCCAGGAAACGCTGGCACACGCTGAGAGGATCATCCGTGAAGTCTGGAGGAGGGTCACGGAAGGCCAGCGGCAAGACTAGCTCTCTAATGGGTTGGGCTCACTGTAGTCCCCGGGGCTTCTAAGTCGTTACCGCCCTTTAGTCCATGCCCGTCTTCGCAGCTAGCTCCACCACGTCTAGGATTAGGCGTGCCTGGACTCCGTGGAGGGATCCCGTTCCTAGCTCACACCTCTCCCTAACTAAGCTGTCGCTCACTATGAGCGCGGCTGCCGCCGGGATCCCTGTGAGGATTGATAGTGTTTATAGGGTTGAGGACTCCACGTCGACGCATGCCACGCCTAGACCTGCCATGCGCCCCACCCACTCCCGGGACTCCGTGAAAGTGCTGCTTCTAGACACTGCTATGACTGGCCTGGGCTTCCATCCCCGGGATCCCAGGTGCTCCAGGAGCCTGGCGACCAGAATGGGATGCGCTGCGGCCGGGTAGCCCGGCTCGACGTAGTGGTCCGTGAGGCCGTCCTCCCTAACCACAGCGTATGGCACGACCAAGTCGCCCACATCCAGGTCCCTGGCCAGGCCTCCACAGAGCCCAACCCCGAGGAGGAGCCTCACACCCCTCTTCCACGCCAGGGCAACCACCGCCTCAATATACCCGTGCCCGCCCACCAGTGAGGCGAGGGTCACGTCCCCAAGGGTCCAGACCCTAGCCCACCTCACCCTCGGAGCGCTCACCTCCTTCGCCCCGAGCCTCCTGGCAGCTTCCTCGAAAGCCTGAAGCGATGCACCCATACCGATGACCCAGCGGTCCCCCAGCCTGTCAAGCCTCCCCTCAGCCACGAACACTCTGGCAAACGCGTCAATCCAGTAGCTAGGCGATGTGAAGATCCTCCCAGCCAAGCCTATGCACCCAAAGTAAAACAGGAAACCTGGAGCTCCAACTAATCAATCTCATGCATTCATTCAAATCCGTCTTACGAGCATGTCTGCGTCCGTCTTGCAGGCTTTAGTGAGTCGGGGTAATGCATAATAGGTTGGATCTCATAGTAAGGTTAACCTATGGGTTGGATCATGCGTCTAACTGTAAGACTGGGTAGGAAGGGGGTTGTAGTGATACCTAAAGCTGTCAGGGATCAGCTGGGTCTTGTAGAGGGCTCCGTGCTCGAGCTTGAAGTCAGGGGGAGGGAGGTTATCCTCAGGCCTCTAGACCTTTGGGACCGCGTATGGGGCTGCTGTCGGGGGTCGGCCGAGGAGGCTGAGAGGGAGCTGGACGAGGAGGAGGCACGGTGGTGGAGGGAGAGAGCCGGGGCAGGATCATCGTCATAGACACCTACGCGCTACTAGCTATGGCCTACGGTGAGGTAAGCGACAGAGCAGCACAGGCGTTACAGGACGTCAGGAGAGGGAGGATTGTAGGCGTTGTACCCGTTACTGTCGCCTACGAGTACCTGGTACACTGGCATCGAGGCCGAATACCAGTTCTTAAAACAGTCGATGAGGTTACCACTTTTCTAACCACGTATTTCAGAGTCGAATCCCTAACCTTAAGGGACTGGATAACGGCAGCCGAGATAAAACATAGAGGAGATAACATGTTGAAGACGGCTAATGAGCCCCTTAGAAGTAGAAGACTAAGCATTGTAGACTCAACAGTCATCGCGTGCGCGTTGAAGCTGAAAGCGCCCATCCTAACAGGGGACGAGGATCTAGCATTCGTAGCCGAAAACCTGGGAATAACGGTTATATGGTGACCTAGTGACATATCGAAGAGTTATTTAAAGACGGAGAGGCTCTTAGGGAGACGCTAACCCCGCTGCCCTTAGCAAGACTTTATCTGGCAAGCCATCGCAGCAGTCTTTTAGCGAGAGCTAGCAGTAGCTACGACTCTTCTCAATGTAATTCAACTAAAACCCATTAATCGCGCTCTTCACTGCAGATTTGCCAGCTACTTCGCCAACTCTAACCCCCTTAACCCCTCCTCACCCTCATTTCCAACCTGCCAGCGAAGGTGGGTTCATGAATATTAATTCCCACATATTCATAACTTAGGGGATAACTATATTCCGTCCCACAGCTGACAACTACCTGGGTGCTGAGTAGTGTCTTCACGGGTTGTTCGTCTAGACCAGCGTGGCAGGCTCGTGCTACCCCGTGATGTTAGGGAGGCTATGGGTCTAGATGAGGGGTCCAGATTACTCGTGAAACTGCGGGATGACGGCGTAATAGAGCTAATACCCCTTGACGGGCTCTACGAGAGGGTCTCGAGTGTTTTCCGGAAAAGACTGAAGGACTGGCGTGAGGAGGACCACGAAGCCTCTAAGCTCCTCGAAGAGATGGTGGTGAAGCGTGGAGATAGTTGACACAGTCTACCTCATAGCCTATCTAAACCCTGAGGATCCGCTCCACAAGGAAGCCCTCAGCGTAATTGAAGGTGCAGGAAGCAAGCGGAGGGTCTCCCAGGCCGCCCTTGTTGAGTTGGACCTCATAATGAAGAGTAGAGGGTTCAACGTAGAAGAACGGAGAGATACATGGACCCTACTAGCAGCCCTACTCGACAACCACGTAGAGCCGCTGCTACCAAGCGATTTCGCGCTGGCTGCAAGCCTCATCGAGGAGCATGAAATGGACTACTTTGACTCCCTCATAGCGGCGCAGTGCATTAACCGTTCAGCAAAGCCTCTAACAACAGACGCCGCTATTATCAAGGCTGTAGAAGGGAGGCTCACAGAGTAGGGATGCTGTTTAGCATCAATCTTCAAGTCTTATAACTTCAGTAACTTTTTCCTTATTCTTTTTAGTTTCGAAGACTGATTAATTATTGCAGGACCAGCAGTATAATATTTGGGAATTACGGAATTACTATTGATTATTACAACGATTGCTAAACGGGTTAGGTATAAGTAGGCTGGGGTTACCTGGGTAACCTGGGTGGACTGGGTGACCCTAGTTCTCAAGAATATTAGCGAGGAGAAGGTTAGGCTCCTCAAGTCTGTCGCTGCACGGCTCGGGATTACAGTCAGCCAGGCCGTTGAGGAGGCAATTGAGTTATGGCTTAGAGCACATGGAGTGGTATACGACGAGCTTGCCGATGACCTGGCTTGGGCCAGGCTTCGGGGGGAGCTTGCAAGGAAGCACAAAGGGAAGTACGCTGTGATAGCCCAGGGTTCTCTGGTTGGCGTCTACGAAGACTTGGATAGCTTGAGCAACACCCTCAGGTTGCTCAAGGCGAAGGGGGTTAAGAGGGCCGTAGTGGTGAAGATTGGCGTTGATGAAGAGGGGTGGACTGGCGAGTGGCTTGGAGGATCCATGAGTGCGTCGACTACGAGGAATCGCTGAGGGAGCCTAAGCCTGTCCTCAAGGTTAAGTTATACAACCTTGCCGGAGAAGAATTTGGCGTCATGAGGCTACAGGTTGACACCGGCTTCGAGGGATCCATACTCTTACCAAGCGATATATACGAGTTCTTCAAGATAGCAGAGCTACCCCAGTCCATGTGGAGGCTATACACGACACTAACGGGTACTATAACTATGAGGGCATCGAGGGCTATTGCGGAGGTAGCCGGGCGCAGGTTCGAAGTCATAGTAGAGAGCCCCCTCTATGGAGGCTGGGCATCGCTCGCTGGAAGAGAGTTCCTATCCAAGTTGA
>JALURD010000150.1 GCA_027057815.1 Acidilobaceae archaeon
GGCACGGGCAAGACCCTACTAGCTAAGGCCGTGGCAACTGAGAGCGGGGCTAACTTCATAGCGATCAGGGGCCCGGAGATACTCAGCAAGTGGGTAGGCGAGAGCGAGAAGGCGATCAGAGAGATCTTCAGGAAGGCCAGACAGTACAGTCCTGCAGTCATATTCATGGACGAGATTGACGCGATCGCGAGCATTAGAGGCACCGAGATAGGTACAAGGGTGGGCGAGAGAATAGTCAGCCAGCTACTCACCGAGATGGACGGTATAACCAACCTGGAGAATGTAGTGGTGATAGCGGCTACAAACAGGCCGGACATAATAGACCCAGCACTCCTGAGGCCGGGCAGGTTTGAGAAGCTCATCTACGTCCCGCCACCTGACAGAAAGGGCAGGCTTGAGATACTCAGGATACACACGAGACACGTGCCTCTAGCCGAGGATGTAGACCTGAGGGAGATAGCTGACGCTACCGAGGGCTACACCGGAGCAGACCTGGCAGCACTTGTAAGGGAAGCTGCGTTAATAGCGCTAAGGGAGGACATCAACAACCCGGTAGTGAAGAGGAAGCACTTCGAGCAGGCTCTCCAGAAGATAAGGCCTAGCGTGACGAAGCAAATGCTAGAGTACTACCAGAAGTGGCTTGAGACCGCCAGACAGATGAGCATGGAGAGAAGGAGGGCAACAGCCACGACTACTATACACCTCTAAGCCCCATGCACCCATTAGCCTCTGGGGTGACTGAACATTGGTGGGCGATGTCTGGCGCCCCATTCCTTTGATTAATTACGTCTACGAGGTTATAGTTAGAGCGACTAAATACGGTGAAAGACCGGCTAAAGTAATTGATATAATAGTTGGACTCGAGAAACGTGCTGGCTTTAGGCCTTCCTACTCCGAACTAGCCAATGTGCTTCTAAGACTCGAGACCCTAGGATACATCAGGGTGACCTCCAGCAGGACATTCGAGGAGTACCTAGTCGAGCTTGTAAGGAAGCCTTAGCTACGCTCTCGGCGGGCGTATAATTCTTTCAGCCTGGAGCTTAGCTTTAGGTTACTCGTGGGTGTGCTGGTGTGGGGGTCAATCTTAGGGAGCTTATTCCCCAGGAAGCTCGCAGGGAGGTCGACCTGAAGGCTTTGAAGGGTTATGCTGTGGCCCTAGACGCTTACAACATGCTCTACCAGTTCCTCGCCGCTATAAGGCAACCTGACGGCACGCCACTCATGGACAGGCAGGGCAGGGTTACAAGCCATTTGAGCGGCCTCTTCTACCGGACCATAAACCTCGTGGAGGAGGGCATAAAACCAGTCTTCGTGTTCGATGGAAGGCCTCCAGAGCTGAAGTCAAGGGAGATTGCTGAGAGGATCAAGCGGAAGGAGGAAGCCGCGGCGAAGTACAGGCAGGCGCTGGAGCTGGGTAGGCTTGAGGAGGCGAGGAAGTACGCTCAGGCCACTGGAAGGCTCACCCGCGACATGGTTGAGGAGTCAAAGGCCCTCCTGAGAGCTATGGGCATGCCCGTCGTCCAAGCCCCTGAGGAGGGCGAGGCGCAGGCGGCCTGCATGGCTCGTTGGGGCGATGTCTGGGCCGCGGGTAGCCAGGACTACGATAGCCTCCTCTTCGGAAGCCCTAGGCTTATCAGGAATCTAGCAATAACTGGGAGAAGGAAGCTGCCCGGGAGAGACGAGTACATCGAGATAAAACCGGAGATTATAGAGTTGGATAAGCTCCTCAAATCCCTGGGCATAACCAGGGAGCACCTGATCCTAGTAGGCATCCTCCTAGGCACAGACTTCAACCCGGGAGGCGTTAAAGGCTACGGGCCTAAGACTGCGTTGAAATTCGTTAAAAGCCTAGGAGACGTAGACAAAGCACTCCAAGCCATAAGCAAATTAGAGCCGGGAGCAGAGGTCAACAAGATCTTCGAGTACTTCAAGAATCCACCGTGCACCAGAGACTACAAGGTAGAGTGGAGACCACCTAACCCTAAGGAGATTAAGAGAATCCTAGTAGAGGAGCACGACTTCAACCCAGAGCGGGTGGAGAAGGCGATAGAGAGGCTCAAGAAGGCGTATAGGGAGAACTTAAGAGCCCGTCAAAGCAGGCTCGACGCGTGGTTCTCGTAAAGACAAAACCGCCAGGCAGTACTATACAACTTCCACAACATAATCTATGTCTGAACAATAGATATAATAAAGTCCATTGTTAGCCATTACTCTATTGAATACGCTGAGCTAATATGGAGAGCAGAGGGGCTGCCATGGACTCAGGCAAAACAAGGATATGCGCCCTAGTCCTTGGGCACCTACTACTATTGATGCTCACATTTACTTCTATCCAGTCTTCCTCATCTTCCCCACCTAATTTAACTATACCAGTATACCAGAATACATTAGAGTAGTCGATAAGCCCTCAATTTTCAGTTTAATCCCTGATGGCGTAGGGGAGCCCTCTCTGGTTTTCAATAAGTACGGGTACAATGTCAATCTATACTACTACGATCCCAGCTCGGGGGTTCCTTATAGCCTAAAGCAGCATAACCCTTTCGGGGTCTTCTTCTCACTCTCAAAGATATGCTCCCAATCCGATAATGACACTGGGAGCGCTGGCGTCCTGCTCGACGTGTATTTCAGACTTTACAATTTAACGAGAGACTGGGGAATAGCGCCATTTCCTTGCCAGTTAACCTCAACTATTATAATAGGGGTTCCCGGGGATCCCCGGCTATTCCTGCCGTCCATATTAGAAGTCTTAGAGCCTCTTAAGCAGGAGATACTGGAGCACGGCGTAACGGTTGAAGTCTACAAGCTTGACTATAACTGCTCCACGGCCGCTGAGATGCTGGCTGGAGGCTATGCTTCAAGGCTTAACAGCACGCTGAGCTCTCATGGAATGAGTATTTTCCCATACATTGGAGTGAGACTTACCCCCTTCCACTGCAGGCCATTCCTCCTCATCAATACTACCTTATACGAGGAGATAATCAAGGCTAAACCCGAGGAAAGGATAGCTCTACTGGAGGAGGCCGGAAAAATCATAGCCTTAAGCCTGGCCGAGTCAAACTTCCCATTTAAGACTGTTGACGCCGAGATCTTTACAGGTTACATAAAGAAGACGCCCGCGCCCATAAACTTAGTCATAGAGGCCCCAGAGTACGCCGAGGGATCCTCTATAGCCCACCCAGCAATCCCATCATATACAAGTAAAGCTAGGAACGTAGAGAGGGCTCTCAATGACACGTCGAGTAAAGGCTTAGACCTTCCAGCAACTCTAGAAAAGCCCAATACCTCTAGTACTGAAGAACCCGTGAAACGCCAGGGAGATAAAGGCACTATTGACGGTTTCTATAATGGTTTCTCTACTACTTCAATCACTACGTCTAGCATGCAGCCGCCTGGAGACTCATTCAAGGTGGTAGGCGCCGTGCTCACCGGCTTAGCTGTTGTAGGAGCGCTCTTTGCGTTAGTCCGCATGGTGGGTCGTTAAGCTTGACTACCCTTTAGAGTCAGCTTTCCTGGATGTCTAGTGCTCCTTTTCCATATACTGATTCGACGTTGATTATAAAGAGGGAATAGTTGAGGGTCATATGCTGAGGCTGTCTAGGAGTCTTCTGAGCTTTTCCCTGTCTATTGTTCCCACTTCCTCGACCCTTTCCCCGCCGGCGTACTCAACTAGTTCAACGTTGAAGCCTGAACCCTTCTCTATTTTGGATAACAG
>JALURD010000151.1 GCA_027057815.1 Acidilobaceae archaeon
CACAGGCCCTCTTCAGCGGGCACCCTCAGTAACCTGGCGTGTCCTCATTGGCCTCATTTTAATTGGACGCGCCTAGCTCAAATATTCTCATCTGAGCTAGCCCTGGGTTCGGAGGGCTTGAAGGGTGATGTCTCAGAAAGTTGATGGAGTCTTTGTAGTTAATGGGCCAGCTAAAGTGAGAGTTGTCGACGGTCTCGTGGAGGTTTTAGGCCACAGAATGTCCTCCGGGGAATTCGTTGTCCCCTTGGGGAGAAGTATCCCTATCAAAGCTATAGAGGCAGAAATAGAGATTACACCGTCGCGTGATAGACTTACACTCGGTGATCAGAATCTTTATGAAGTGCTCTCAAATACAGCGAGGGAACTGTCAAGCCTCGAACCTCCCATCTTACTTGTAGGCCCTAGCGATGTTGGAAAGAGTACCCTTGCATCCATGGTAGCAGTAATGGCTAGCTTTGATGGAAAGTCTAGCCTCCTCACAGTTGATGTTGGACAGAATGAGCTGTACGCGCCGGGCTTTGCTGCATCGATCCAGGTGTCACCGCCATTCATTCCAGGATGGGTTAAGGACTCCGAGCCTGACCGCTGCTTTGTTGGAGCATTCACGCCATCGAGAAGGTTATCTAACTATCTTAACTGCGCCGCTAAACTCGCCTGGAAGAGCAAGGGATTCCTTGTGGTAGACAGTGACGGCTGGGTAGCTCCTTGGGATGGCATTTACTCCAAGGCCGCCCTTGCATCAGTAGTTAGGGCCTCAACGATAGTTCACGTCGGTCTGGGTGAAGTTGAGTCGAGGGCTCTGGAGTCTCTTCTACCGGGTTTGAAGCACGTGAAAATTAAGCGTAGCCTATCCCCCACTAAGAAGACTAGAGAGGCCCGCCGAGCCCATAGAGAGAGGTTGATTATTGCTAGACTTGTAAACGCAAAAGCTCGGAGCGTCAAACTTGAGTCGACACCCGTAATAGGGCTCCCAATAGGGCTGGGTTCTCCTCCTTCCCGTGAAGTAGTAGAGAACCTAGGAATCGACTTGAAGTTCGCCGAGAGAATAGAGGTGGCAAGCGACGGCCAAGTTATTCTCGTTTCTCGGAAACCGCTTCGCAAGAACGTTGGAGTGAGGGTTGTGAAGCCGGGGTTCGAGAGGGGTCTTGTAGCATCCGTTCATGGGTCCAATGGCTTAGAATATCTAGCAGTTATAGAGAGAATTAATTATAGAACTGGAATTATAAACGTTTTAACCGAATATGAAGGCCCAGTAAGCCTCCTCGAAGTTGGAGAAGCAAAGATAGATATATTACAACACATTAAATATTAGCATGACTATATAAAAATCCTATGTAATACCTATTCCATCTACTTTTAATCAAGCGTATCAACATGTATTGACGAGCTTTCCATGGTCGTTATCTGTTAGTTAGCGAGTTAGATTAGTTTAGAAGTCCTCATTTATTATACTCCCCCTAATAAACTCTACAGGGTATCCAAGGGTAAGTGATGGGGGCAAGATTTAATGGCTGGAGAGGAGGTTGTCTGCGGCAAAGTGATTAAATATGATGAAGTCGAGGCTACTCCCGTGCCCAGAGAGATGGCGACGGGCACGACCATCAGATGGCTTATCTCCAATGAGGACGGTGCAAAACATTTCTACATGAGGCTTTTCGAGATGGAGCCGGGTGCTCACATTAAACCACACTATCATCCATGGGAGCATGAGATATTCATACTTGAGGGCGGAGGAGAAGTCAGGATAGGTGACCGCGTCTTCAAGGTCGAAGCAGGTCACGTAGTTTTCATACCACCAAATGTTGAGCATGAGTATAAGGCTGGAGAGTCGGGGATGAAGTTCCTGTGCATTATACCTGCTGCGCCCACTGCGGAGGAGGTAGCAGAGCCGCTAGCATGCAAATAACTCTCCTTAAACATTCTTAAACATTTAGGGTAATAATATATGAGAATTAGGATTGTAGTTTTAGATTTTTATCCCGGCCTTCCTAAGCTTCTCTAGGAACTCTTGTAGCGCTTTTACGTTCCACTCGTGGACAGTCTTCCTCCTTTTGTCGACGTAGAGTCCTAGCTTCATAGCCTGCTTCGGCGTTAGACCTACAGCTTCCAGCTCGCCTATACTGAAACCCCTGCCCTCACGCAGGCCCGGCTCTATGGGGCCTTGCTTGACTAGCCTTGGCTTCTTCACTAGGGCCTTGGGAGGCTCTATACCAGGTGGGAGTTGTATCTTTGACTTAGCCATGCCTATCGTCACCCCCGGCTAACTCAGCTGAGCTACTAGAAGGTAGAAGGTTTTATCTTTGGCTCGCTCTCCCTGCATTTTCTCCTAATAGCCGTCGTTGATCGTACAGGGGGCTACTGCAAGTATTAGGACTTAATGCTTTGAGTTTTATGAGTTGGGCCTCCTCGTTTTAAACTCCAATTAAATCTGTGTCCTAGCTCTCCGCTGTGCAGTCCCTCTCAGCGCCTCTTTTGCTTCTTCTACTCGATATCCTCCAGTACCTTGCTTCGAGGAGGCCGATTATAATCCAGGCCGTCACTAGTGCTGTGAAGACTAGGACGAGGACTGCTAGAAGGTCTGTCGATGGCCCCCTAATTTCTATTGCTATGAATTCCCTTAGGACGGCGAGCATAGCCGCTTCAATAACTATTCTGACAGGGATCATTTTTTCTAGGACGGCCGTTAGTAAGGTTCTAGTTACGTCTATAGCTAGCACTATGAGCAAGATGGAGTCTAAAAGATGGAGGAATACTGTTTTGTCGAACCCTTCGGACCTCATTAACTGCAGTATATCGGTTGCAGTCTTTATAGATGCCACTAGAACACCTATCGATAATATGCCAGCCAATAGCAGCTCGAGCGCCATTATAACGTATTTGGCTAGATGGCTCATGTCCTCACTTGATCCCGGCAAGCCCTGTCTCCCACCTAAATTTTGGTTGTAGAAGTAGAGTATATGACTTGACACTCCCAGATCTCTCCGGCTAGGTGCTGGCTGCTGTGGTGTTGTGCGACGCTTGCCGGGTTAGGTCTGCCGTGGTCTACCAGGAGCATACGGGTAGGAGGCTTTGCAGAGAGTGCTTCATAGCCGACGTGGTTGAGAGGGTTAGGTACGAGATTAAGCGTTGGAGGATGATAAAGAATGGAGAGAATTTAATGCTAGCACTGAGTGGTGGTAAGGATAGTTTCGTGCTGCTTGACATATTGTCGGAGATCCACGATCCTTCAAGGTTAATGGTGGTCTCCATAGTTGAGGGAATCCCGGGATATAATCGGCGCGAGGACATAGAGAAAGTGGTCAGGTACGCGAAAGAGAGAGGGATTGATACAATCATTGTTACTAGTATTAGAGAATACACAGGCCTTGACTTAAGCGAGATAGTCAGCATGGCATGGAGGCGGGGAGTAAGGGAGTCTCCGTGCACTTACGATGGCCTCTTGAGGAGGAGGATAATTAACCACTACGCCAGAATCTATGGCGCTGACAAAACTGTTACAGCCCACAACCTGGACGATGAAGCACAGACCGCTATTGTCAACATCTTGCGGGGCGACTGGGTTGGACTCCTAAGGCAGCATCCCCTAGCACCCCCTGCCTCGAGGAGGCTCCTGCCCAGGGTGAAGCCGCTCAGGAAGGTTTACGAGTGGGAGACAGCCACTTACGCTATGCTGAAGGGGTTCAAGTTCCAAGAGACTGAGTGCATGTACCTCGAGCTAGCCCCTACACTGAGGGCTCGAGTTAGAGCTGCACTCTACCGGCTGGAAAGGGCGAAACCGGGTAGCGCCTTAAGACTCCTCGAAACCCTCGACGAATTGCTCGAGAAGCCTGCGAGAGAGCTCTCCGTCGAGGATCTCCCCTCTTGCGCCAGGTGCGGGGAGCCTACTAGCCCAGCTAGGAGAGTGTGCAAGCTATGTGAAGTCCTAGAGAAAGCGGGAGTCATATCGCCGAGCTATCAGATCCCCTTCAAGGCTCGAGGGCTAGCCTATCTTGAAGCCTAGAGTAAACCCTAGGAGGAATGCCGATGCGAATGGAACGTTAGCTAATATGTGGCTTTTCAGGCTCACCGCGGTGGACGTCCCACCAGTAATAGCGTTCTCTATGCTCTGGGCCAGTGCATCGTAGTTGACCTTTATCCACCCCTTGTATTCTAGCGCTAAGAGGCCTAGGACGAATACACCCACTACTATCATTATCAGCTTGAGGAGCTTCTTCACCGCATAGCCGGCGGCAAAGCCTAGCACTCCACCGCCTCCCAGCTGGAATAGGACTATTGTCCAGATGTCTGCTGTCTGGGTTGCTTCAGCCATCTACGCCAGCACCCCTTAATACTAGGTGGTTGGGCAGGCTCTTAATGGTATTGCCCAGCGTCTTGTCAAAGGGTGTGGCCCTGGTGCCGCCTGTTAGGTACCCGGAGAGGCCTCTAGTAGGTGTGGGAGCACTGGTATTGAGGGGTGACCGCATACTTCTGATAAGGAGGGCTGCTCCGCCCTCCAGAGGCCTGTGGAGCATACCCGGCGGCCACGTGGAGCTTGGCGAAAGCGTATTGGAGACAGCGGTCAGGGAGCTCAAGGAGGAGGCAGGCCTTGACGGTCAGGCTTTGGGGGTTGTGAATGTAGACGAAGTAATAAAGAGAGATGACAGTGGCAGGGTAGTCTATCATTATGTTCTAGTAACTGTTCTAGTCGACGCACCCCATGGCGAACCCAAGCCTGGCGGTGACGCTTTAGACGCGTCTTTCTTCGAATTAAGAGAAGCACTGCATATGGCCGATATAGCACCCTCGGCCGCCGGGCTCATTAGGAAGATACTGGAGGGCCGGATACCCCTTGCTAATCCTATACCTGTTAGGAAATACTCGCCCTCCGACTAGGAGCTACCTTTATGTCTGCAGGGCGTCTAGACATAACCTGGTATTATACCGGGTAGTCACTCCTGGATGAAAATAATGTGATTACCGGGGCTGTAGGCCCCGCTGCGCGCTCCCGGTCATGCAGCCCGCTGGCAACGGGCCCTCGCCGGGAGCGGGGGGCCTACCGGGGCGGGGCCCTCCGTATTAGCGTGGATGACTCTAGCCAGGGTTTAGAGTTCTATCCTGGGCCTCGGCTTCCTCTCGTGTTCCGGCCTTATCTTGATTATGCCGTAGTGTATGGCGCAGTTTATACAGTAGCATTTAGTGACCGGGTACCTCATTATTATTGCTCCCTTCCTCTCTAGTTCCCTGGCTAGCTGGGGGTCCACTGGGCTGTACATTCTGGTAACGCATACAGCCTTGTCTGCTGGGACCATTCTGCCGCAGTTGTCGCACTGTATCTGCCTAACGCTCCCCTTGTCCCCCTTCCTTCTACCCCTGTTCTCCCTCTTCTTTGGCACCTCCTGCACCCGTTCACTTGCTGTGGCCCGCCGGGGATATTAAGTGGACCCCAAAGGCTCTCAGGCATACCGGGTCTGCAGTTGGGCCGGGCTCTCGACTCCATTAGCAGGAGTGTGGCGGAGATACTAGTTGGAGTAGGCGCCTTTAAGGTTGGAGAGTTCAGGCTCTCTAGCGGTGGTGTCTCCAGGTACTACGTGGACGTCAGGAGAGTGTGGGGGGATCCCACGCAGGCTGAGAGGCTTGTCAGCCTGGCATCCGCTGCAGTCAGGATCCTTGGCCTCGAATTCGACGTGGTCGCAGGCGTAGCTACCGGGGGGATCCCCTTAGCCTCCCTACTGGCTAGCAGGCTTGGAGCCCCGCTGGCGTATGTGAGGGCTGAGCGCAAGGACCACGGCCTGGGCAGGGTCGTCGAGGGGGCGAGCGTTGAGGGTGCTAGAGTGCTGATTGTCGACGACGTTGCGACCACTGGTGGGAGCATAGAGAGGGCGGCGGCCAGTGTGAGGTCTAGTGGGGGGATAATCTCTGATGCCCTAGTCGTCGTTGACAGGGGTGAGGGTGCGAAGGAGAGGCTTGCAGGCATAGGCGTCAGGCTATGGAGCCTCACGACTCTAAGGAGGGTGATAGAGTACTACGAGTCGGTGGAGGGACTTGGCGGAGAGAGCTGACCTCGTGGTGGAGGGCAAGCTAATAGATGGGAGGGAGGCCCGGATATTCATCCGGGACGGCAGGATACACTCGATCAGGGGGCCCTCAGCGTCCAGCGGTGGATCCCCCGTCTACCGGGCCCCCGCCGGTACAGTAGTAGGCCCAGCGTTCGTCGATATACACGTCCACTTGAGGGGGTTAAAGTTAGCCTACAAGGAGGACGAACGTACCGGGACCGCCGCAGCAGCCGCTGGCGGCGTCGGCGTGGTCGTTGACATGCCTAACACGCGGCCTCCCCTAAGGGATCCCGAAGCACTGGCCTTGAAGGAGGAGAGCTTACACAGGCTCTCCTTAGTAGATTATGCGGTGTGGGCGGGGATCCCCCGGGATTCCAGGTACTTAGCAGTGCTTGCCCGACACCCGCTCGTGCTGGGATTCAAGATCTACCCTGATGACCTCGAGACCCCCATACTTCAGGCTGCTCTAGCTGAGGCCTCCAGGCTAGGCAAGATAGTCGTCCTTCACCCCGAGGATCCAAGCCTCATCAGCGAGTGTCGGCTAGGCAGGAGAGGGGTAGAGTGTAGGCCTCCAAGGGCTGAGGTAGAGGCCATACACAGGCTGGCATCTAGGGCTACGCCTGGCCTCAGGGTCCACGTGACCCACGTGAGCGTCCCGAAAGCCTTGGAGACAGCTACATCCTACGGTTTCACCGTAGACGTCACCCCACACCACCTAGTCTTCAACTCAGAGGACGAAGCCCGGGGGTGCAAGTTCAAGGTGAACCCGCCGCTAAGGCCTCGAGAGCTTGTGGAGGCGCTCACAACCGCCATCTCCAGAGGCCTAGTCGACTGCGTAGCTAGCGACCATGCCCCCCATACTGTTGAGGAGAAGAGCCTCCCGTCAGAGGAGTGCCCGCCCGGGATCCCCGGGCTCGAGTATGCAGCCAGAGTCCTCTTGACGTTAGCGCACAGGGGGATCATCAGCTACGCCTCAGTGTGGCGTTTCTATTCAACTAGGCCAGCCATAGTGGCTGGCCTAGAGGGTTATGGATGCCTATCTCCAGGCTGTAGAGCTGCATTGGTCGTTGTAGACCCTGATAGGGAGGGTGTCATTGGCCGCACAACTAGGGACTATAGCAAAGCGGGGCCCGGTGCCTGGGAGGGCTACGGCTACCGCGGCGAGCCTGTGGCCCTCATTCTCGGCAGTGAAATAATCATGGAAAACGGTGAGGTCCACTATGATGCCGCTTGGAAAGAAGCCATGCCCACCACGGTGTCTAGGCTAGGGAGGGGGCTCCAAGGTAGGAGTCTAGTTAGCTAGGCTAGAGGGATACAAGGCCCCTGACTGTGAGGTACTTGTTGAATGCGGCGTTTAGCGAGAGCACCACAGCCGCCGCTGTCGTTAGCGGTGGGAGGCTGTCGGGATCCACGTTCCAGCCCATGCACGAGGCGAAGGCCTTAAGAGCCTCAGGCTTAGGATAGTCCAGGCCAGCAAGCGTCTTGAACGCCCATTCAGCAATCTCTCCCAGGGCTTCCGCACCTACGCATCTTACGAGTTCAAGTGCATCCACCACGGCTTCACCTATGACTTCAGCTGCCTGGCTAGACGCCTCACCCGGGCTTAACGCAGAGGTGAGATTACCGAGAGCGTCCCACGCCACTAGAATCATTTCATCCGCAACTCTTCCCCCAACAACAGCCGCCATGCCAGTGAAGCCTGCAATAACGTCTACGAGCTCCTCAATATCAGCCTCTCCAACGACCTTCACGAGGACGTCAGTAGCCCTCCCCACGTTCTCACTAACAGCTCCCGACATGGCATCCCACCCACTGCACACTACTATAACCGCCGGGCAACGTTAAGGGGGGACGCGCCTCACTTTATGAACGTAAAGCTAATTACGTACACTTCATGTTAAACTGTAATATCTGGAGTAAACTGTGGGGCGATGAAGAGTAGAACCCGGTAGGAGCCGAGCGCCAGCGGGGATCCCCCGCTGGTGCCGTGGCGTCTCCTAGTCCAGCGGAGCCCTGCCATAGTTTAAACGGGCTGATAGTATAATAGTGCCTGGTGAAGCTTGCGTGCGGAGACTAGGTGTTGCCTTTATACTATTCGCCATAGCCCTGGCCGTTCTTGTTGGTCTGTCATATTACTCCGTGGATAGGGGCCTCTACGCCTACGTGACGGCAACGGACTTCTCATTCAGCGGGGTAGTGGTGCATCTTAACGTATCAAACAATGGCTTTATACCTGTAACCGTTGGAAGCGTGGCTGTGAGCATGTACACAAGCGATGGCCTGCTCGTCTGCGAAGGCTCCCGGGTCGTCGATGAGACCCTATCGCCGGGAGAGTTCACCGTGACCGCTGTTGAGTGCAGGTTAACTACCGGTGTTAAGGGGCTCCTGGACGTATTGTTTGCAGGCCCTATACTCCACTTCAAGGTCAAGTTGAAGGCAGACGTTGGCCCCCTGGGCTTCGAGAAAGAATTAGAAGCCGCGAGGTAAAGGCGCGCCCTCTCGTTAGAGGAGGTTCTCCTTGAACCACTCTATTATTAGCTTGAGCCTTGCCAGCCTGCTCCTGGGCCTCCCCGTTCTGCTCAGGTCATGGTTCTCGCCAGGGAATAGTGCGAGCCTTGTCTTCACGCCTAGCTCCTTGAGCGCCACGAACATTTGTGTGGCCTGGTCTACGTAGCACCTGTAGTCTTCCAGGCTGTGTATTATGAGCAGTGGGGTCTTAACGTTCTCCACGTACTTGAGCGGGCTTTTCTCCCAGTACACCTCTATTGCCTCCCAGACTGGCTTGCCTTTTGCTATCTGATCCTTGTTGAAGTACCAGCCTATATCGGTCGTCCCGTACTTGCTTATCCAGTTGCTACAGCTCCTCTGAGTCACAGCTGCCTTGAAGCGGTTGGTGTGCGTTATGATCCAGTTGGTCATGAAGCCTCCGTAGCTGCCTCCGGTGACGCCTGCCCTCTCCGGGTCGAGGGATCTATGTAGCTGTGTTATCTTGTCGGCCACCTCCATGAGGTCCTTGTAGTCCCTCTCACCGTATCTCCCCCTGATGTCGGCGAACTCCTCAGTGTAGCCGTCGCTCCCTCTTGGATTGGAGTATACAACCGCGAAGCCTGCCCCGGCTAGCGCCTGGAATTCGTGTATGAACCCGCAGCCGTACATTGTCTTGGGCCCACCGTGGATGTACAGTATCCAGGGGGATGCCCCACTGTCGGATGGGTCCATCACCCATACGTCTATCAACGCGCCGTCGCTAGCCTCGACTACGTACTTCCTCGGCTCTATGAGTCTCCTAGATTTCACCCAGGAGTCGTTGTGCCCTGTGAGCCTCCGATCACCCGAGCCGTCCCGGAGGTATAGTTCCTTGGGCTGCGTCGGAGTCATCATCGTATAAGCTATCTTCCCGCCTGACACGCTGTATTCGTCCACTACTCCGCAGGAAGGTGCTATTACGGGCTGGGGATCCTCGCCCGGCTTTACTTTATAAAGGTGCACTGAGCCAGCGTCCGAGACTAGGAAGTATATCCAGCCGTCGTCGCTCCACTGCACTGTCTTCGAGCATGAGGGGCCTCTAACGTCGCTGTTGGCAGTGTTTGAGACGTTCCTCTCCAGGCTGCAGGTTAGGCACTCCGGCTCGCCCCCAGAGGGGTCTAACCTGTAGACTTGGAAGTGCGCGGCGAAGCCTCTCACGTTCACGTCCCTGGCGTGCACGGCCAGTGAGCTACCATTGGGGCTCCAGGATAGGCCGGCCACGCTCAGCCCTCGAAGCACGACGTTCTCGCTCCCATCAGTCTCCCTGACAACGACCTCATGTAGGTAAGGCTTTAGTTCATCATAGGTTCTCGCATATGCCACCCTACCTTCTCGGGAGACGGAGTATGCCACCACATTGAATGCTCCTCTTGCGACTTCTTCAACTACTCCCGACTTCACATCGACCCTGAACAGGCCGACTCTCCTGTCGAATACGAACCCCTCTCCATTGAACCAGACGGGCAGGGAGTCTATCACAAGCACGTCCCTCTCCGAGTAGTCCTTCCACTCCTTCTCGCCCCCAAGCGGGGCTCGCTGGGTGAAGTATATCCACCTACCGTCGGGTGACCACTCTATCTCCCTGAACCCGAACCTAGACTCGAATACTTTCCACGCCTCACCGCCACTCCCCCTCACAACATAGATCCCGGCTTTCCCCTTCTTCTCCTGAGGCTTCCTCACAAACGCGACAAGGTCTCCTCTCGGGGACCATTTGGGGCAAACATCTCCAGGGCCGCCCGTGAGGGGCTTGTAGCCGCTGGAGTCGGCTACCCATACGCTGGAGTCGTAGCGGTTGGCCTCGTAGTTAAGCCTCGTGACCGTGTAGGCTACTGCACCCTCACTAGACAATGAGGGACTGGAAACTAGGACTAGCTCAAGGAGATCCTCGGGAGTCACGGGCCTGATCCGTGGCAAACAAGTTCACCGCAACACAGCTAGACGGCTTTAGGGGGACATAAACTTCGACCGCCTACACCGGCGTGTATCCGCATAGGAGTTTAAATTAGCTTAAAAGCTCCGATTCCCTGTTAGCTCTGCGCTTAAGAGGCCTGGCCCAGCCACACTATGGGTCCTGGGGCTAAGGGTAATAGTTCGAGCACGCGGTAAGGGTGCAGGGATGTGCCAACGCTTAAGGTGCTAGGTAGCGGTAGAGAGGTGGGCCGTGCGGGTATACTGATAGAGAGCAACGGTAGAGGCCTCCTGCTAGACTACGGTGTAAACTTCGACGAGATGGATAGACCGATCTTCCCGGAGCACGTCAGGCCTAGGGACCTGGATGGGGTTGTTTTGACCCACAGTCACCTCGACCACGTAGGGGCCAGCCCAGTGTTATTCATCAGCGTGGCGCCCAAGCTCATAGCCACGCCTGTAACTCTCGACGTCTCCAAACTACTATTGTACGACATGATAAAGCTTAACGGCCCATTCCTCCCCTACGACGAGCAGACCGTGGACGATATGCTCGAACAAGCCGAGGCCGTGCCCTACAACGTTGAAGTCGAGGTTGGGT
>JALURD010000152.1 GCA_027057815.1 Acidilobaceae archaeon
GGTACCGGCTAGATAGGCTCGGGATCCCGCTTATCGAGGTGGCCACAGGGCCCGACATCCACGACCCAAGGGAGGCCTACGAGGTCGCTCTAGCCCTCGGTAGGCTCTTCAGGCTTACGGGTAGGGTGAAGAGAGGCCTCGGCACAATAAGGCAGGACTTGAATGTTAGCATTAGGGGTGGAGCTAAGACTGAGATTAAGGGTGTCCAGAGGCTAGACCTTATCCCAAAGGTTATAGAGTATGAAGTACAGAGACAGGTTAGACTCCTAGAGCTGAAGAAGGAGCTCGAAAGAAGGGGGCTCAGCGAGGACGTGCTGAAAGACTCCAAGCCAGTCGATGTAACTCAAGTGTTCGAGTCTACGAAGAGTAAGGTTATCAAGAGGGCGCTGCAGAGAGGTGGCAGAGTCTATGCTGTCGTGCTCCCTGGCTTCCACGGGTTGCTTGGATGGGAACTTATGCCGAGGAGGAGGTTCGGCACGGAGCTGGCGGACTATGCTAGATTCTGGGCCGACGTTGGCGGAATATTCCACACAGACGAGCTACCCGCTTACGGTATAACCCAGGATGAAGTTGACAAGCTCTACGAAGTCCTTGGAGCGCGGAAGGGTGTAGACGCCATAGTTATAGTAGCCGACGAGCCAGAGAAAGCTGTTAAAGCTCTTGAAACCGTCGTTGAGAGAGCCAGGATGGCCTTCCATGGCGTACCCGAGGAGACCCGTGGAGCTCTAGAAGATGGAACGACGAAGTTCCTGAGGCCCAGGCCGGGTAGTGCCAGGATGTACCCAGAGACTGATATACCGCCTCTCGAGGTAACAGAGGACATGCATAGGGAGGCTGAAGCCATCAAGCCAGAGCCTGTTGAAGTCAAGATGAGAAGGCTGGTTGATGAGTACGGGTTGAGCAAGGAGCTTGCAGAACAGGTTATCAGCGATATACGCCTTGACCTCATTGAGAGACTCATTCGGAAATATGGCGGCCAAGTGAGCCCAAAGGTGATCGCCAGCCTATTTGTCGTGACCCTGAGAGGCCTTAAAGGTGAAGGAGTAGACGTTGATTCAATAAGCGACGAGGCCCTAGAGGACCTGGTCGCCCTCATAGCCGAGGGTAAGGTAGCCAAAGAGGCGGCAGAGGATATACTCAAGCTCCTAGCGAAAGAGCCAGGACTCTCCGCCAAGGAGGCTGCAGAGAAGCTTGGCTTGACCAGGGTTTCAAGGGAGGAGGCAGAGAAGATAATAGAGAAAATCATCGAAGACAACATGGAGGCTATCAAGGCGCGCGGCGAGAAAGCCTACGGACTCCTCATGGGTAGGGCCATGGCAATTCTCAGGGGAAGGATCGAGGGTAAGGTGGTAGCGGAAATTGTTAGAAAGAAGCTGCAGGAAGTCCTCTCAAGCCAATCTTCCTGAACAGCTTGTTAGTCCATCTTTTCTCCCCCAATTCACGAATCGGCTCTATTGAGATTACAATACTTGCCTTGAATAGTGCCTGAATACCAAATACCAACAATGGGAGGCGTGGGTGCCCTGCTACTTGAGGGGGTCTAGCAGTTTCCACGATCTCATAGACGTTTTCAAGGAAGGTTTCGTAGTCGGCAACATCATCGTGAAGGGTAGGATCTGGCGGGGCAGGTTCCCTGAGGAATACAATATAGAGGCCATCGTCGAATCTATTGAATGCCGTGGTCCGCTTTTCCATGTTAAAGTCTTTACGGGGCGTCCTCCATACTATAAGCCATGGGTTGAAATTCATAGTATCTTATCCTCAGCCTGCGGGGTTACCTTTGGAGGCATGGTTGAGGACGCTGTCCTAGACCTGCTATCAGCTCATGCTAGCCCCGGTGGCAGGGTGTTCGTGGAGTACGAGTGGGATCCCGTAACCATTAAGGAGTTGGAGTCGGGGATCCCTCCAGCTCTCTCCCGACTTGGGTATAAGTTGTTAGTGAGGGGGTTCACTTGGTTCAAGGACTGGTACTACCCTGAGGGCTTCATGGAGGGTGGTAGGAAGCTGCAGGCCGAGAAGCCTACCACGCCTGAAGACGCTAGGGAGCACTTGAAAGCCCTTGCGTTGCAGGCGAGGGCGCTGATAGATAGGGGTGTTCCTCAAGGTATGGAAAGAGTGGAGAGCAGGGCTAGGGGGATCCTGCTACTTTTAGGCCTTAACTATGGCCTCTAGGACGGCTCTCGCAGCTTTTTCCATATACTCTTTCAATTCCTCGTGACCTAGAAGCATCTCTTTGCCTGGGATGACTAGATTATCTGAGACTACTAGTAAGGCTCCTGCCCTGAAACTCCTGAGCTGTGCTATGGCAAATAGTGTGGCTGCCTCCATTTCGACGGCTATGAAACCCAGCTTAGCCATTCTCCTAGCGAAGCCTGGATCCTCAGCGTAGAAGGCATCACTACTGAAGACTGGACCTGCGTGTACGTCGAGCCCAGTTTTCCTCGCCTCTTCCTCTAAGAGTACAGTTAGCCTGGGATCGGGAGATGCTGGCGGGTTCACTGCCCCGAAGTACTGGCCTATAGTCCCCCCGGGATTATAGCCCGCCCCGGTTACTACAACCACATGGCCAACGTCTACTTCTTCTGTCAATCCTCCACAGGTCCCAAGTCTCACCATTACTTTGGCTCCAAGCATTTTGAGCTCCTCAAAGACTATGGCTGAGCTAGCAGCTCCCACTCCGTGAACTGCAACGCTTACACGGGTACCCTTGTACTCCCCCGTGTAGACGTAGAATCCCCTGTTACTGTTGACTAGTTTCGCGTCCTCCAGCATGTTAGCCAAGAACTCAGCCCTGGCAGGATCACCTACGACTACAACCCTTTCAGCCACGTCCCCGAGTTTAGCCTTTATATGCTGAGGCTCAGGCATGGACGGCCACCTTGCATGAACACGAGTGCCGTGTAATCGCTTTAAAACGTGTTAATGCATTGAGGACGCTGTTCTATACTTTTTAAGATAAAAACGGAGAATAGAGTACTATTTTGGCGAACGTTTACCTTCTCCTGCCTGCTGGCTGCAGCGCAGCTTGTAGTATTCTCCTCTCATACTTCAGCTTGTTCTTGAGTCTTGGCGGGAGGTTCTTCTTAGGCTTTGGCTCTATCTTGGGCGTCTGCTTTCTTACCTTTCCAGCTTTCGTCATCGAGCCGTGGGTTGGCATATCCCGTCCACCCGTGCTGATACTTGCTTGGCTGGCTCACTCTTTTAAGGTTGTTCCTCTACCTTTTAATCGCTGGGATAGAGCTGGAGGCAGGTGACTGAGCTTAGGGCGGTGATGGGTTTGGTATCTAAGGTTTACGTTGTGGATTTCCCGTACGGGTGCTTCGCCCTTGACGAGAGGGGCGAGGTAATAGAGTATGAGCTTGGCCCCAAGAACATGGATGACGCCGTGGAAGAGGCATTGAAAATAGAGAGGGGGGAGCTGAACCAAGCACAGGCAAAGCTTGCAGAGAAGCTCAAGGAGCGTGGCATTACAAGCATCGTTCTGGAAGACGACAATGAAGCTAGGCTCTTCTCCAAGCTGGGGTTCGAGACGAGCGTCGAGCCCGCTGCTGAGCCCTTCTACAAGGCCAGGCTAGCCATGGCAGAGCTTGCGGTTAAGACAGAATTTGTGAAGGACGAAAAAGAGTTTGCAGAATGGCTCTTTAACGTCGAGTTGGAGTACACTAGGAGAAAGCTGAGGAGCGCCGCTCAGAAGAGGGACCTACTGGCCGCACAGGCGATAAGAGCGATAGACGACATCGATAGAACAATCAACCTATTCATAGCACGCCTAAGGGAGTGGTATAGCCTACACTTCCCTGAATTAAACGATATACTTAAGGATCACGAACTCTACGCAAAGCTAGTCGCTGAGCTAGGTCACAGAGACTTAATTACCGAAGAGGCTCTTACAAAGCTAGGCTTCAGCGAGCAGAAAGCTAAGGAGGTAGCCAAGGCTGCCAGGAATAGCATTGGCGCCGACCTCTCCGAATTCGACATCAACGCTATACAAACACTTGCCAGCATCATAACTCAGCTCTACCAGCTTAGACGCCAACTCGCTGGCTACATAGAAGCCGTGATGAAAGAGGTAGCACCCAACATTACAGCACTTGTAGGCCCGCTTCTAGGAGCTAGGCTCATTAGCCTCGCAGGCGGCTTAGAGAAGCTCGCTAGGATGCCTGCTAGCACCATTCAGGTGCTGGGCGCTGAAAAGGCTCTATTCAGAGCCCTAAGAACTGGCGGTAAGCCTCCAAAGCACGGCATTATCTTCCAGTACCCCGATATTCATAGGAGCCCAAGATGGCAGAGGGGTAAGATCGCGAGAGCCCTAGCCGCAAAGCTTGCAATCGCAGCCAAGGTTGACGCCTTTACCGGCAGATTCATAGGCGACAAGCTCAGGGAAGAGCTTAGGAAAAGGATAGAGGAAATCAAGAGGATATACGCCAAGCCTCCCAAGAGGAAGAGGGAGGAGAGACCTGCGAGGCCGCCCAAGCGTGGCAGGCCGCCCAGGCGCAGGAGGGGCAAGAAGAGGAGGTGAACTCCTTAATATTTGAGGGGTGAATGGCTGTGGTAGAGGTTGTTGGCGTAAAAGAGCATCCCAAGTGGAAGGGCGTATACGTTATCGAGTTCGAGGACGGTAGCCTTAGGATTGGAACTAAGAACCTAGTACCCGGCCAGAGAGTCTACGGCGAGAGGCTCATCAAGTTTGAGGGCGAAGAGTACAGGGAATGGAACGCTTACAGAAGCAAGCTAGCTGCAGCATTACTCAAGGGCTTAATCGAACTACCCATCAAGGAGAGCGACAAGATACTCTACCTCGGCATTGCCAGCGGGACTACTGCCAGCCATGTAAGCGACATCATAGGCCCCGAAGGCAGGATATATGGAGTGGAATTCGCACCCAGAGTCATGAGGGACCTATTACTCGTCGTTGCCGAGAGGAGAAACATATACCCAATATTAGGAGATGCAAGGTTCCCAGAGAAGTACCGCCACCTAGTGGAGGCTGTAGACGGACTCTATGCCGATGTCGCGCAGCCCGACCAGGCAGCCATCGTTGCCAGAAACGCGTCATTCTTCCTAAAAGACGGAGGTTACATGTTAATGGCGGTCAAGGCCAGAAGCATAGACGTAACCCTCGCTCCTAGCGACGTTTACAAGAGAGAGATCGAGACCCTAAAAGAGGCAGGGTTCGAAATTGTAGACGTAGTTCACCTGGACCCCTTCGACAGAGACCATGCTATGATATACGCGAGGTATCGCAGAGGCTAGCGGGAGGCATGAACCCCCCTAGCGAGCGCCAGAAAAGGCTAGTCACGTCAAAATATAGACGTGAGGTTAGCAAGCTTCAGTCTTACTGGCCTGCTTCTTTCATAACATTAGAGGAGGCTGTATTATCGGATAAGCCCGGGATCCTGCTACTCGACGGGACTTTCCACGAGTTTGACCCGGAACACATTAAAGGTATGGCCAGTGAAATCCCAAAGATACTCTGGCCCCTCATTAATCTACCCATACTCCTCCACTATGAAAGAGATTCCACGGGAAGAACCCTCTTCCGAGTCGCCGGGGATTCATGGCAAAGGAGGGCAGTTGCACTCCTTTTGACAGGCGAGCTAACCGCCGATGGGAAGAGCGTGCTTGAGGCCAGCGAGGCACTGGAACTTCTATCGAAGTATAGGAGCCTTTTCTTCGTGACACTAAAGCTTTAACGGCGAACCTCACGTAAATGCAAGAAGCGGCTGGGATGAGCAAGTTACGCACTGCCGAGCCCCCTATAGGGGGCTTTGCGGACGGCCCTCCTAGGTGACCAGCCCTTAGACCCTAACTCTACCGAATGGGAGGCCCATAGCGTTTAGCTCTGCTATAATCTCGTCTACAAGCTCCTCGCTAGGAGCTTCGGCTATCACTTCAATAGCCGCCCAACCTGGGTCTAGAAACGGTACTAGCCTATCATGCCTTATGTCGATAATGTTAAACCTTGCCTTGGCCAGCACTTCAAGTACTCTGTTAAGCTGGCCCGGCTGGTCGGGTACTGCTCCTCTTATACGCACTATTCTGTTAGCTCTAACTAGCTCCCTCTCAACAAGTGTTGTCAAGCGGGTCAGGTCCATGTTTCCACCCGATATTATGGCTACTACTCTCTTACCGGAAACGTCGATTTTACCGCCGATTATGGCCGCGAGAGCAGCCGCGCCAGCGCCTTCAGCTAGTATTTTACTCCTCTCAAGCAGCATGAAGATCGTGTGCGCGACTTCGCTATCTGTGACAGTCACTATGTCGTCCACCAGCTCGGAGACAAGCTTGTACGTGAGCTCGCCGGGCTTTTTAGTTACTAGACCATCCATGAGGCCTGGCCGAGCCTCAACCTGGACAGGTCTGCCCTTCTCAATACTCTTTTTCATCTTGTCGGCATAACTTGGCTCTACACCGATTATTTTGATGTTGCTGCCTAGGTGCCTTCTCAAGCCCACCGCGATTCCGCTTATTAGCCCACCGCCGCCAACGGGTACAACAACAACGTCGGGTGGCTGGTTCATTTGCTTAAGTATCTCGAGGGCTATAGTTCCCTGGCCAGCTATTACTTTGGCATCATCGAATGGATGAACGAAGACTCTACCTTCAGCCTCGGCTATCTCTATTGCTCTCTGGTAGGCTTCATCATATACTCGCCCATGCAGAACTACTTCAGCTCCGTAATTTCTAGTGGCCTCTATTTTAGCCAAGGGAGCTGATATAGGCATAACTATCTTAGCGCTTACGCCCTGCCTAGAGGCTGCGTATGCCACGCCCTGCGCGTGATTTCCAGCGCTTGCTGCTACCACGCCCTTGCGTTTCTCCTCATCGCTTAGACTCCATATTTTATAGTATGCGCCCCTAACTTTGAAAGAACCCGTCTTCTGCAGGTTCTCGAGTTTAAGGTAGACATCCGCCCCTGTGAGGCGTGAGAACGTGGCAGAATAGTCTAGAGGCGTAGTGTGGACTACACCACGGAGGACCTCACCGGCTTTGACGATGTCCTCATATATCGATTCTAGGAGATTCGAATCCACAGCCTACCACCTTATAGTGCATCTTACATAACTAATGATTAACGCTCTCAGCGAATTAAGCGTGTAGCTACGCTTGTTCATGCCATTAACAACTCTAATATGCTTAGGTTAACGCTGGTAAGTTTTCCTAATAATGGAAATTACGCTGCTTTAGCATAAATTATAGAGTGCCTTAACACACTTATTATATTAATCCTCCGGCCACCCATGTTTGAGTGGCACAGCACGGCAGGGCGAGGATTAATTGCAGCGTGAATTAATCGTCAACTTGCTCTCTAGGGGCGAGACTGTAGTCAATGAGTGGTTGAGGGTACGGAAAATAATAGAGCCCAGACTCATGGAGATAGCTAGGGCCGGAGCTGAGACAGGGGTAGTTGAGGTATCGGAGTACATTGTCCGTGGAGGTAAACGTTTTAGAGGGTTCTTGGTCATTGTTGTCGCTGAAGCTTTAGGCGCCACCGCAGAGGACGCGCTCGACGCGGCCGTCGCCATCGAACTAGTTCATAGCGCCAGTTTAGCTCTCGATGACATAATAGATGGTGACATCGAGAGGAGAGGCATGAAAGTAGCCTGGATAGTCCATGGCCTCTCAAGGACTATATTAGCCAGTTTATTGATGATACCAGTCGCCCAGCGCCTCATAGAGAAGTACGGGTTTAGAGCTATAATGCACGTAACCAGAGCCTGGGAGTCCACAGTTAGAGGGGAGATAGCTGACGTATTCCTAGCCAGCAGCCTACCTCCACGAAGATACCTCGACCTAGCCTCACTTAAGACAGGAAGCCTATTCAAACTAGCCTGCGTCCTAGGGGCGCTAGCCGCTGGAAGAAAGGATGCAATACCTAAAATGGAGGAGTACGGAGACCTACTCGGCAAAGCATACCAGTTAGCCGACGATATAGCAGACTATAAAGCTTACCTTGACGGCCACAGACAGAAGCTAGACCCCTCAGAGAGGCTTTTCGAGAAGTGGGCCATGGAAATCCTGGGAGCCCGTAGCGAGGAGGACGTTATAAGAAGAGCCATGGATGAGCTACTAAGCATTGTTCTTAAGGCTTCAAAGATAGCATCAAGCCTCCCTGCAAGCGATAAGCGGGAGGTCCTTGAAGCTATACCAGTATTCATGGCCGAAAAGATGTTGGAAGAGTCCAACCTGACCCTCCTAAAGTGAGGAGTCACAATTAAACCCCCACATTCACAGTTTAACTAGCGGATGCCGGGGTGGCCGAGCGGCCCAAGGCGGCGGGCTCGAGGTCGGCAGGGGCTCGTTGACCCGCCGCACGTGAGACCCGTTGCCCCGAGAGGGGCGCGCGGGTTCGAATCCCGCCCCCGGCGCCAACATGATTCCTTAACGGTATACTCACGGTATACTTTAAGAATTCTGAGACTATAGATAGAAAATCTGTTTTGCATCAATCAAAGAGATAAGTAGGTTTTATTCCCGCCTATAGATATTCGTATTTAACACAGTTATGGGCAGAGAATAAGGGGTGACAACTATGGCCGTGAAGGCTAGGCTTGTAGGCATCGAGAAAGAGCCGGGCGAAACCTTCACCGCTAAACTAGCCTTAGAATTCAAAGGAGCCGAATATATATTAAAGCTCTGCAAGCTGGCAAGAGAACCGTCGAATATCAAAGTCGAGGAGAAAGGCGAATTTATAATTATAGAATTAATAGACGCCAACGGTAAAGGCTTCGCATCCTGCCCTATACATAGAAGCCATGTTGACAGCGGATGCCTAGACTGCCCCTCACTCCTAGTCCCTAAGAAGGGCGAGAAGGAAAGAGTCTGAACGCATTCTAACAGAAAAGCCCGCCAAGCACGCTAGATTCCTCAGGGGCGATGAATTGTACTCCCGACTCGTACCCAGCCGGGGGGATGAAGAGAAGGCATTTGAATGAGCCCCCTAATGGCTACAATCCCTTTAGTATTTCATAGACTTGTATCATATCTTTAAATCTGTTCTCGGGAACTAGCCTAAGCGCCTTTTTGATTACACCGTACATGTCCTCGGGGATGTCCCTCAATTCTAATTCTAGACATTTATTATAATCGTTTTCAATCCTGGACAGGAGATCATGCAGTGTCAAGTTCCTAGCATTCACCACCCCCTTTAGCGCATCCTTTATCATATTATAATATTTTTCGTAGTCTGCCCCAAGTCTTTTTACAAAGTTTGAGAGGGTTGTTTCAAATTCACCGGCTCCAAACGCTTGGCTTAATAGAATTGAGTTTATTACGAAATGGCAAAGTATCGGTCTGCCCCTGTAGAGTCTACTAACTAGAGCGCCCCATTCGAAGACGTCACTTGAAAACGATGCGCCTCTACCCTTATTGAGGAGAATTACTGGATCTCCGTACTCCGGGGTGACAATGTCGACGACAAATTCACCGTCAACTTGGTTGTAACCCGAGAAATCTGCAAGCTTGATAATTATCCGATTATCTTCACGTTTGTAGAGTATATTGGCTGGTTTTAAGTCAAAGTGCCCCACTCCAACTGCATGAGCTAGTGCTAGAGCACCAGCTATTTGCAACGCGATCGATTCTATCATTTTATTCTTATTAGGGGTACTGCCGAACATGTTGATTAAGTCGCTTATGTCTCCCTCTGCTAGTTCAAACACAGCGAAAGGCGGATAACTAATGTAATCCTCTAGACTATCATATTTCATAAATGGAGCGTGCACAACGAAAACCTTGACTATATTATCCTTGTAATTAATTAAATACCTAGCTAGGTCGCTGGGGTATCCTCTTGCTCGTAATAGTACCTTAAGCAGTCTATCGTCAACACTATGGATTCTCTGTAATATACCGGCTTCACTGACCAATTTGTATATCAGGGAGGATGCTTTGTCTCCAAGGACCAGAGGTGTTCCCTTCTCATCTCTATCTCTAGCTACTTTGACGGCTACATTCTCACCCCAAGGAGCCCTCGCCCTAAGTACATAACTGAACGCACCTTTAATGCTAATAATATCCTCGACAGTGAAGCCTAGGAGTGAGCGGTTAATCCATACTTCAGGCGGCTCTTTAACTTCCTCTACGGTCGACTCAAGCGCTTTTACTAGCTCTTCCCTCAAGACGCTGGCTTCAACGCTCCAGGCTTCAACTAGACCCCTCTCTCTCACTGCATCCATTAATTTCTCTTTGTCGACCGGTTCTCCTGCATCGCTAATTGCTGCTACTACTAAACCATTATAGATGAACACTGTGACGCCCTTATCTACAAGCTTAGCCTTGTAGAGTCTGCCTTTATCCTCCCGCGATCTCTCTATAATGTTCTCTAAAGCCGTTGCCAGAGATTCGTAGGTTCGTTTCCATAGAAGCTGCTGGTACACAGTAATAGTTACTTGGGTCACTGGGTCGCTGAGTAGCCGGCTTATCTCTTTATACTGTTTCGCAGTCGGTATTGCAGGCAATCCAGCACACCTTCCCGGAGGTGGGAACCTATCATTAGTCAGGGTATGCTTCGTTCCATAAGATACGCTACACGCTTACCTAAAAGGGTTCCCGCTAAAATGAAGCTTTAAGCATAGCTTCCCTAAGACTGCCTCACTCCTTTACAACCCGCGCTTTCAGGAGCGTAGTACCAACTATTATCTCGTGGTCGCGGGATTCATCTATAACAACTGGCCCCTTATCCTGAATGTTTGATCCATCAACGATTGTTCCATTCCTGCTTCCGAGATCTTCAATGTACCACCTCCCGCCGGAATAGAAGATTCTCGCGTGTCGTCTGCTGACTAGCACATCTGTAATGAGTATATGCGAGTATGGGCTCCTCCCCATAATATATGATCCGGGCTCTAATACAAGTTTACGCCACGGTATAGGGTATAATGACTTCTCTACTGTGAGTTCTAACTTTGATTCCGTCAAGCCTCACCTCCCCTACTTAGCTTTCTAGCTAGTGTAGCTGCCCTCTTAGCACCTTCTTCAACTTCACCTTTCTCTATTAACTCGAGTATGTCTATAGTTTTCTCTCT
>JALURD010000153.1 GCA_027057815.1 Acidilobaceae archaeon
CTCTCCCACTTGGGCAACCCCGCCGAGAGGAAGAAGAGGCGGGCTCTCGAGATCCTCTCACTCGAAACCTTGCACCCCCTCACCGCGAGTAATAGTATCTCCTCATAGAGCCCGGCGGACTCCAGGGCATCGAGGACCTCCTCAGGCGGACAACCCTCAAGCGACCTAATCACTGGTACAACGACCTGGTAGTCGACTCCCCCATTGGAGAGGTACTCGGCTACACCCCTCCATCCCCTACGCTTTATAAGCCACCTCCTAAGCGACCTTGCAACGTCTCCAAGCATCACCGAGCACCAGCCCTCCAGGGCGGCGGGGGATCCCCCGGCTTACCCGGGGAACACCCCTAACCGCCTCACCGGATTAAGCCCGGGGAGCCTCTCAGGAGTAGTGGAGGGAAGGCTGCTACGCACCCGGGGCTGCATGTGGCTGTGACGACTATTCCATGGGCCGACGCGGCCGCGTAGGCCGCGGATGGGGACTCCGGCAGGATCCGAGCCACGCTACGACTTGACTAGGTTTTCTCTAACGCCGACTACTGTGAAGTTGGCGGCTACAACCGGAATATGCTTAATATCAATTATCTCGGTGAGTTGGAGAAGCTATTTGAAGTATTTTGATATAATCCCGTTTCCCGCGGCCTCTGCTGAATGAATAAGTAATTAATGGGTCTTTTATTTAACGTCTGAAATAGGGGGTCTAGAGTTTATGCCCAGCATTGAAGGCGTTGCACGTGTACTTGGCATTAGTATCAAGGAGGCTGAAAGGAGGGCCTTGCGCGCGTTAATACGTGAGGAGCTACGTCGTCTTCGAGCTGAAAAGGCCGCGATTATGGTTCGTTATGGTGTTAGGAGTTTCGAGGAGTTGTGGAGAAGGATAGAGGAAGGATTGATAGATGATACGGTCGTGCATGATGATATAGTGAGGTTAGATTACTTAGAGCATAGGGAGGAAGAATTAAAAAGACTCTTAATGGAGTTGGAGGAGGAAGAAAGTGGCTAGCAATCCCTGTAAGAATGTAGACGAGTTGTACTTCAAACTTGCAAGGATAGCTGAAGAGGAGTTCCTCGACGTTGTAATTTCTACTGACGTGATGAATGATAGGCTCCGCATACACATTATTGATGGCAGTTTCCTTGATGTATGGTTTAGTAGGAGGATTCCCTGCAAGTACGCCTTCCACTGGGAGCGGCGTCATTTAAATGGTAGTGTTTATAGGTGGGATAATGCTGCGCACAGAAAGCTAAAAAGGCTCGAGACCTTTCCCCATCATTTTCATGACGGTAGACAGGAGAGCATACGTCCCTTTACGCCCAGCGATAATATGGAAGACACACTAAGGTTTATCTTGATGGTAATTCGAGATCGTTTAAAGAAGACCTCCGGAGCTTGAAGGAGGTTCCCTTACAAGTGTGCGGCATGGTTAAAGCCCCCTGGTCGGATACTTAAATAGTTGCTCCACTTCTTGGAAGGAGGGCTCTATTAGATTTCTGAAGTCAACCGTCTTAAGATTTAACTAGGTTTTCTCCAACACCTACTATAGTGAAGCCCACGGCCGCGGCTAGGAGCCCCGCTAGGGTTTTGGAGGAGTAGACTAGGTAGACTGCTGCTGCGAGGAATGCGAGGCCAGCTGCAATCAATGCTACACCTACCCTGGCTTCTAGGCTTCCACCGCTCCGCCCCGCCATGCCTTGGCACCTACCCTGGCTTGTGGAGGCTCAGCTGGGTTAAAGCGTACTCGTAGATGCTCCCGAGTCCCATGGCCTGAGCTGCTAGCGTGTACGCGGCAAGGTATACCATGGTGAGCGTGGCAGGCCCCCTGACCCCCTTCAGCCGGACGGCCAGCCAGGCGGCGACGGCCGCCAGGAGGGGCCCCATAAGTCTAGGCTCGACGAATGCCGGGATCACGGTCAGGACCACGGCCAGCATTCTCCAGGGGAGGGTGGGGTCACCCGCGAGGATCCCAGCTACTCTCGAGGGCAGCCTCCTGAGACCTACCGGGATCCCGGCTGGCCTTCCGGGAGGGGAGTAGGCATTGTATGCCAGGTAGGCGGCGGCAACCCACGCGAGGAGCCAGAGGAAGGCCTGGCCCCCACGTGTCTGCATCCACTCAAGCCCCGGCGGGGGCTGCGGCCTGGAGAGGCCTGCGAGCATCGCCGCCGCCCAGGCCCAGGAGGCCAAGGATATCGCGACCAGCCTCGTCCAGCCCCGAGCCGCGCCACAGGCAAGCAGGGACCCCCCTACGGCTAGCCCTGCCAGGGCGGCTAGGAGGCCTAGACCCTTGAATGAGGCCGCCACAATTGCCATGGTGGCTAGGAGCGCAGCTACTAGGCGGTGGCCTGCCAGCCACGCTGCCAGGGATCCCAGGGCGGCAGTGGCGGTCAGGGGGTCTGGCAGGATCACGGCGAGGACGGCTGCGGAGGCTGGGAAGGCAGCTGTGCAGGGGTCCAGTCTACCACGTAGCATACCTTGCCACCTCCCTAGTCAGCCAACCCACGGCTTCGAGGGCCGCCGGGCCGCGGGCCACCGACGCCGCCACGCCCAGGCTGGCGAGTCTCTTGGAAAGCCTCGAGTAATAGCTCCTCTCGATGGCGTAGACTGTGTCTGGTATTACACCAGAGCCGCCCGGGGTGACCACTAGGAGGGCAAGCCTGGCAGGTAGCCTCCCCCTCATGAGCTCTAGCGTCTCGACCAGCTCATCCCTAAGCGCGCCGGGGCCCAGGAGGACAACGAGCACCCCCCACCCCAAGGCGGCTCCGGTCCTCCTCAGCACGGGGGCTAGCGACGCCCTCCCCGTCGAGTCGCCTGGATGCACGGCTGAGAGGGCTTGGAGGAGGTCCCTGAGCGCCTCGCCAGGGCTTGTGGGGTGAAGTATCCTGTAGTTTGTCCCATAGAGTATCGTGTAGCCGGCCCTCCCCCCAGCCCTGGCGGCGAGCCTGAGGAGCGACGCGGCCAGCCTGGCGATGTAGTCCGCGGGGGTCTCGCCTGGATCCCCCACCCAGGACTCCAGTGAGAGGTCCAGGAAGACGTGGAGCCTAACGCTGGACTCCGGCAGGTCCTCCCTCACAACGAGCCTGCCAGTCCTAGCCGTGGCGGTCCAGACTATCCTCCGGGGGTCATCGCCGGGCTCGTAGTCCCTAAGCTCGTAGAACTCGAGGCTCCTCCCTCGAAGGAGGGGGTGCACCTCCACGCCCGCCCCGAGCCTGGAGCGTGACCAGGCCTCCACCCACCCGGTCCATGGGGCTGCGTAGACGGTCTCACGGGCCCTGTACCTCCTAACGTGGACCCAGAGGCCTAGGGGATCCCCCACAGCGACTTCTAGTGGTGGAAAGTCGTGCCTACCCATCGAGGGGACGACGTGGTACACGGCCTCAACTGAAGAATGGGGTGCAAGGTAGAGCTTGGAAGTCTTCAGGCCCGGCGGCCTGCACCTCGGCGGCCCCGGGTCGCGGACCTCCACCACGGGCAGCTCCCTTGAGCCGCGGTTAGAGAGGCGCACTGTAACCCTAACCCTGCCACCGTCGACGGCCCTCCTGGGTTCGGCCCTTCTCTCCACCACGACGCTGTCCAAGGTCCTAGCGGCCGCCTTGGCGTAGCCCAGTGAGGCCGCGAGGATTGTTAGGAGGAGCGATCCTGCAAGAGCCGTCCCCGGCCAGCCGGCT
>JALURD010000154.1 GCA_027057815.1 Acidilobaceae archaeon
TCCCATGGTTGTCGCAGAGCTGCTTCACCTGCTCACACTCCGCTATCTTAAGAGGAAGGGGCTCGTGAAAGGCTCACTGTCATTGAAGAAGTGGATAAGAAGCAAGGGCTACCCGGAGGAGGTCTTAGAGGCGGTAAAGGAGCTGCTGGAGGCACTCGGACCCACCCTTCTGCCAGAAGCCCCGGAGTCCTGGGGCGAGATCCTAGAGACAGCCGTGAAGTACAGGTTGCCAAGCAATGACGCTTTAATAGCACTCACATGCAGAAAGCACGGCATAGACACCCTGGCGACACTAGACGAAGATTTCAAGAGAATACCATGGCTAAAAGTAATACCCTAAAACCTGGAAACAGTCTAAGAAAGCAGGGTTGCGCTCAAATGATCAATGATCACGGCCTAGCCAAGCACGTCACGTCTTAACTTGCAAACCTCTCCTCCCACGAAGGCACTTCTAAAAAGAAAGTGTGGAATGTATTGAAGCACGTAAATGATGGCCTGCAAGGCTCCCAACTACTATTAGCCGATTCCATGACTATTCAGTTATCTCATAATCGTATTAGTAGCACATGAGCACCTCGCTTCAATGCATGCCCTACACATATAGAGCTGGTTAGGTGTCACTCTATATAATGAACAGTTATGCCCATTAGTGAAGCTACTCGGCTCTGCTTCTCATCGGAGGTTATCAGTTCTCCAATCCTCTCTGCCTGTGCTAGGTATAATGCGTCGTATACTGTTATTCCATAACCGAGGGCGATCTCAAGAGCCCTCTTAATATACTTACTCTCTTCTTCGAGGATTATCACCCGCGTTTCAATGAGCCCTAAGAGTCCCTCAAACAGTTTCACGGCTAAAGGCGGTCGGATGCGTTTCGTGAGATATGTGTGCTTCCATAAAGCGTTAGCGCACTCCTTAACTACGTGGTCTACGCTATAGAGGGGCCTCTCGTCCTTGATATACTCGGATACTTTTGTCCAGCCCTCCTCTCCCATCAAATACTTGGCTAGGGCTGATGCATCAATGACTATCACGATCCTCCCTCACATACTTAGCTGCCGTACCTCGCGGGGTTTCTGGGAGTTCCCTGATAATTTTCTCAAGCTCTTCTATAGCCATTGTCTGCTCCAGTTCACGCACTCTTTGCTCTAGGAATCTGCGGACCTCCTCACTCCAGTTCACGTAGCCGCGGAATCTATCCATTTTTTCTTTCAATTTTCTGGGTATGCGGAATGATACCGTGACGCTCAAATGGGTGTCACCCTAACAAAACCTAATATTGTAATACAATATAAACTTACTTCCAGTGTTACAGGAACCTTGTAGGTTGTATTACGCTTCTCGAAAGGCTTTAATTAGAATTATCTTCTATAATCTTAACCTGGTAACGATATAATATAATGTAATAATTATGATATCACGTGTTTTTCCCGTGGCGGTATTTCTGGATACTCAGATGACGAGTTTCTCTTCTTCGAGTAGGCGGCCCTCGATTCCCAGCCACTTGACTGGGATGGACTCGCCTCCGTAGAGCTCTGCCTCGTCTAGGCCCAGTGCTAGGCTCGCTGCTACCCTGCCGATTGCGTCAGCCTTCATTATCCCGCTGCCGCTGGTGCCGGCGGCGACTATTAGGTCGCTGTCGTATGGCTCGTAGACTATGGGTTGGGAGTCGAAGCTTATGTCGTAGTGCCCGGCCCAGGCGGCTTGGGGGTATGCGTCCTGGAACTGGGGGAAGTAGAGGCTGAGCACTGGGAGCACGGAGAGCGTGTAGAAGTCCTCCTCCGGGTGCGGCGGCTCCTCTAGCTTGTATGGTCTCCCGAGGTAGTCGCTTACGCCTACCCAGAAAGTGCCCTCCCCGGGCTCGGGCCTCATGTAGACCCCCTTCGGGAGGATAGTCATGGGGGCTATGCCGTACCTGTTGAGGCCCTGGGCCCTGAGCACTCTGGCTCTCTCACCGTCTGCTCTTATGACGAATACCTGCCTCTTCTTTGGCCTACTATAGCTGTCCACGCCTATCTCGTCTAGGAGTAGTGGGCTCCAGGCTCCCAGCGCCGCTATCACCTTCCTCCTTGCCCTCAACTCCTTACCACCCGCGACCCTGACCCCGGCGACCCGTGCTTCTTGCCACGCGAACGGCTCTCCCTCTATGCCGAGAGGCTTCCTAGGCTCAACGATGAAACCCTCAACTTTAGTGTCGAAGGCGAACTCTACACCCATTGACTGTAGCTTCTCATAGTAGTACCTGACCAGCCTCTCCGGATCCATTATGCCCGCCTTCTCGACTAGAACAGCGTCTACCACGTCTCCAGCATCTATTAGTTCGGCCTCCTCGAGGCCGGTGACCCTAGCCCTCAGTCCCATGCGCTCCTCCACGACGCGTGGATCGAGGCGTCTGAAGGGGAGGCCCATGCGCTCAGCCTCCCTCAGGCCATCCTCAACCCTCCTTAGGCCATCCTCGTCGAGGAGGAAGAGGTATCCGACCCACATCATGCCGAGGTCGTAGCCCTCATCCTCCTGGACGTGACGGTAAAACTCCACGCTGCTCCCCGCGAGGAGCATGTTGAGGCGGCCCGTGAAGAATACCCTGAAGGCGGCGGCACTCCTGCCCGTGTCACCCGCGCCCGGGCCGGACTCCTTATCCACAACTAAGATGCTGGCGTTTGGGTCGAGCCTCTTCAGGTGGTAGGCGGTTGCGAGGCCGACTATCCCAGCCCCCACCACGATGTAGTCGAACAAACCCTACACCCCACGCATGACTGAACGCCGTTAGGATAATTTACGTGAAGAACATAACCCTGTAAGGAGCTAACCCCGGGTCCGAGGGCCCTGTGACCGGGTGCCCTAATGCATAGCTGAGTGGTGGTATTGTTGCCGGGATCCCGCGGTGAGGACTGCCTACTGGCCAAGGCGGCGAGAATGGTGGTAGAGGGTAAAGCCGAGGAGGCGGTTGAGATGCTATCCCGCTTCTATGGCGTCCTACCTCCGAGGCTCAAGGTGGGCCTGCCCAAGAGGTGTAGGAACGCGCTCGGCTGCTACACCCCGCACAACCAAACTATTTACTTGAGGAGTAGCAGGGAGTACAGGGACCCCTTCGTCGTGCTCCACGAGTTCTACCACCACCTCAGGTGGAGGCTGGGATCCCACAGGGGCACGGAGAGGCACGCGGGGGAGTTCGCGGCCCGAGCAGTGACTGCTATGGCCGAGGGTGTCTGCGATGAGGAAGCCTGAAGCGGCCATCGGCCAGGGTGGAGTCGTAGACCTAACGTGGCCCATATCGGAGTCCATGTGGGTCTACCCTGGGGATCCCAGGCCCAGGATCACGGTCCGGGCTATCCTGGAGAGGGAAGGCTACTACTTGAACGAGGTGTGTCTCTCCGAGCACGCTGGCACGCACGTCGACAGCCCGGCTCACTTCATACCCGGCGGCTTGACGGTCGACTCAATCCCGCCCGAGAAGTTAGTCGGCCCCGGCGTAGTGCTCGACTTCACCTACAAGGAGCCGTGGGACCCAATAACTTGGAGGGACGTAGAGGAGGCACTCAAGAGCGCAGGTGCTAGGGATCCCGAGGGCATGTACCTGGTCGTCTCCACAGGCTGGAGGCCCGGAGACGACTACCCGCCACTCTCGCCGGAGGCGGCGGCCCGCCTGGCAGCCTTGGAGA
>JALURD010000155.1 GCA_027057815.1 Acidilobaceae archaeon
CATGGTCGGCGCTCTTCCGTGGTTCCACATCTACGGCCAGAGTGCTGTGCTTAACTCCGGCATCTACCGCGCTGCTACAATCATAGTCTTCGCGAGGTGGGACACCGAGCAAGTCATGAAGGCCGTCGAGAAGTATAAAGCGAACTTATTCCACGGCGTCCCGCTTATGTACCAGATGATAATTAACCACCCCAAGGTCTCCAAGTTTAATCTGAAGAGCCTCGAGGCATGCATTAGTGGAGCTGCACCCCTACCCGTAGCCGTAGCTGAGAAATTCGAGAAACTCACCGGAGCAAAGCTTCGCGAAGGTTACGGTTTAACGGAGACGAGCCCCGTGACTCATGTAAACCCAATAATGGGTAAAGCAAAGAGGGGCAGCATCGGGATCCCTGTACCCAACACTATAGCGGCGGTAGCTGACTTAGAAAAGCCCGTATTACTCCCACCTGGGGAGACGGGCGAGCTGGTCATAAGCGGGCCCCAGGTTATGAAGGGTTACCACAACATGCCTGAAGAGAACGAGAAAGTGTTCTTCGAGTGCTGTGGGCTGCGCTGGCTAAGGACAGGCGACATAGCATACATGGATGAAGAGGGATACTTCTTCATAGTAGACAGAAAGAAGGACATAATCAAATACAAGGGCTACAGCGTGTTCCCCAGAGAGATAGAGGAAGTGCTCTACAAGCACCCATGCGTCCTCGAGGCAGCCGTCGTGGGCTCTCCACATCCCGAGTACTTCGAGGTACCCAAAGCTTTCATAGTGCTCAAGCCAGAGTGTAAGGGCAAAGTAACCGAGAAAGACATCATAGAATGGGCGAAGAAGGAGCTGGCACCCATAAAAGTGCCTAAGATAGTCGAGTTCAGAGACGAGCTACCCAAAACCGCCGTCGGCAAGATTTTGAGAAGAGTGCTCAGAGAGGAGGAGTGGAAGAAGGCGCAAAAGCAACAGTAACTACACCATCACTTCTGCTTCGAGATTACTCCGCGTAGAGCGCGGGTTTGGCCGGAAGTGCTTGAGTCTTCTTAGGGGCAGTGCTTTCTTCCTCAGCTTCAACGATAACCTCTACTCCCAGCTCTCCGGATAGGAACTTTGCTGCCTCCCTCAGTACTCTCTCTTCAAGGCTTCTATCGACAAACCTCGATAGTATCTCCGGGAACTTGTTGATCATTGGGATAAGGCGGCCGGCTCTCTGCTTCTCGTTTGTCGGTAACGATGCAATTGCCTCCTTTACTGCAGCCCTAAGGAGTACTCCACTCCTCCACTTCTCTGCAACTAACCCTACGATCTTGTATTTCCACTCGGCGGCAACTATCACCCTCAGGCGCTTGGCCTCCTTGGCAAACTTAAGAACCTCCCTGGCGTCTTCTAGAACACTCTTTACTATCTCCTCCGCCCTCTCTATGTCGGGCTTTATCTTCGACTCATCAGGCTCAGGCCATGGAGCCGTAGATATGAAGCCCTTCTTTCCCATAGCTTCCCATGCCTCCTCAGCTACATGGGGCGCGAACGGTGCGATCATCAGTGTAACTGCTTCTATGAATCTTTTCAGTACCTCCCTATGCGGGGATCCCGCCCTTCTCACATACCACCTGTATTGGGCCTGTAGATCGTAGAATGCCTTGACTAAGGCTGTCTTGTATTCAGTCTTCTCCATGTGATCAGTCACTTCCTTAATAGTCCTCTCCAGCACACTCTCGAACCATTCATCTACTGACAGCGTTACGTCTCTCCCCTTTCCATAGTTTTCCTTCACGAACTTTAGCCATCCCAGGAGATCCTCAACCGCCTTGTCTGCCACGGATGCTTCAAAGTTAGCATCGTCAAGGCCGGGATCCGCCCCAGCAAGTATTTCAGCCCACCTGGTGGCGTCAGCCCCCCACCAGTCCAGTGCTTGCCTGAGGAGGATGAAGTTACCCTTCGACTTGCTCATCCTCTCGCCGCCAACGAGTATCCAGCCGTTTACCCCTATTCCCCTAGGCCAGTACTCCCGCGGGAATATCGCCACGTGGTGGAATATGAAGAAGGTTAGATGGTTTGGTATAAGGTCTTTACCGCTTATTCTCAGATCGACTGGATACCAGTAAGTGAATTCGTCCCTCATAGCTTTCAGGAGATCCACAGGGATCCCCGTTTTACGAGAAACCTCCTGGGGATCCCCTTTCCCGAGGAAGATGTAGTCAAATACTTCGGGTTTTAGCTGGTCAGGCTTTATACCATATACTTCAGGGTGTTGGAGGTACTTAGCTATTGTATAATACGCCATGTAGATCGTCGAGTCGCTCAGACTCTCAATTACCCACTCTGGATCCCATGGGAGCGGTGTGCCGAGCTCTCCCTTATGCGTGAACGCCCAGTCCCTGTACCAGTCTATTATCTTGTGGAACTCACTCCTGATATCCTCGGGGTAGAAGTTCATCGAGTCCACTGCTTCGTGGGCCAGTTTCTTCCATTCAGGCTTACTGTAAAGTAGGAACCACTGGTTAGACACTATTTTCACATGGGTTCTTGCACCACACCTACAGTATACGGGCCTGGGCAGCGTGTAGACCCTTAATGCTACGCCCTTATCGACCATCCACTTAATTATGTCCTCTTTAACGTCGGCTACCTTTTTACCGGCCCATATCCCAGTTACTTTAGTGAGAACGCCGGTATGATACTCCTTGGCGTAGATCTCTTTCGTTGCATCCTCTAGCTTGTCCCTTTCTAGTTGACTCTTAATACCACGCTTCTCTACTGCATCTCTGGCTGGCACATCACTATAACCCTCTACTTTAATCAGAGGCTTAGGTTCCAGGCCCCTAATCAGGCCTGGATCAATACCGAACGACTCCAGTATCTCAGGCTTCTTCTTTAGATCCATAAGCGCAGCATAGTCAAATGGAGCGTGCGCCGGCACACTCATGACGACGCCCGTCCCTAGAGTTGGGTCAACAAAACTCGCTGGCAGAATGGGGACGCGCTCCCCCGTGACAGGGTTGACTGCCATCCTTCCAAGAAGCTCTCTACCCTTTATCTTATCTTTCACTTTAACCGAGTGCCTTTGGTCTGCGAGCTCCCTAGCCATGTACTCGTTCAGGACCCACTTTTCACCATCAACCTCGGCTACCAGGTATTCTGCATCGGGGTGAACCCAAATGTTCGTAACCCCGTAGACCGTCTCGGGCCTATAAGTTAGGGCTGGATAGACAAGTCCGTCGTCGCCCTTGAATTTTATTATAACCGCCTCCTCGGGGCTTATTCCCGCATACTCGTCGGGTCTATCGTGGTCGCCCACCACTTTCTGCTCCTTGGGGCACCATACTACTGGATGCTCGCCCCTACCCACTAGCCCCTTCTCTCTGAGCTTCAGATACTGCCACTCGATGAATTTACTATAGTATGGGTTAAGCTTTGTCGTGAAGAACTCCCGCCGCCAATCTATGCTCAGGCCATACCTCTCCAGGTCCCTCCTCCATCCACGAGTGAAGAAGTAGACCCAGTGCTTTGGGTCGGTAAATTTTGGTATCTCCTCGTCCGGTATTCCCATGTCCTTAAGGGCTCTCACGACTTTCGGGTCGCCCTCCCGCAGCCTAAGCGCCGCCGCGACAATAGGACTCCCGGTAGCGTGC
>JALURD010000156.1 GCA_027057815.1 Acidilobaceae archaeon
GATTAATGGGCCAAAGAGTTCTCTTAGTAGGCTGTCTCTGGCTAGATCTCTTTCGGCGCCTCTAGGGTAGGGATAGTCATTCATCAGGGTCTCACCGACTACAGGCCAGCGGTTATGCGGTCCTACAACGGGGTCTGGGGCAAGGCTTGAGCTCAAGTTCTCGGTTCTCTTAGGCGATCCATCCATTTTAGAGCATGCATCTAACTTCGTAGTTAGAATGAGTTCATCTATAGTTGTAGGCTCATAAAGGATAACGTCGCTCATAGCTTTAATTAAAAGCTCCTTAACAGCCTCTATCGCATCGACGCCCGGGATTTCGTTGAAGTTTAATTTGGGCCCTCCAAGTCTTCTCAGTTCTCTAAATATAGATATAGGGTGGGAGAAGTATATGTGGAGGAATTTCTCTCCGGCGATCAGGTATCTTAGCATTCTTAGCACTGTTTCGATTCTATGCTTTACGCCGAAAATGAATACTTTCACTTTTCCTCCTGTACCTGTGAGCATCATATTGAGTATGTTGAACTCGGCTCCCCTCCATATTAGGTAGGTTAACGGGTCGAGTGTGTACTTTTCAACATAAAGACCCTCATGTCCTAGAACCCTCGTCATCATTTTCTCTGCGATACGTCTTAGCGCGTCATAATAGTCTTCAACTAGGTATAAGATGTAGACCTTTGGCGCCATCTTAATAACCTCGGGCAAGATCGGGTTCGGCGCTATCACGCCGCGCGTAAAGTACGAGAGATGCATACCCATTACTAGAATTCTCTTGTCACCAACTTCGCTCTCGATCTCAGCAAGGGCTTGCCTGAACTTGTTTAGAACCATCTCTCTACTCGATGAGAGCAGAAGTAACGCTATCTTCTCGATGCTAGCCATGCCGTATACTCTTCTGAGGTGATGCTCGAAATTAGCTACAGCAACGTCATTTAATCTTACATCTTTAAGCTGCATATTTGGAAGGAAGTCGTTCCTAATGAACTCAAGGAGCCTTCCCACACCGACTCCCGGCAACCCGGCAATTAGTATAATCTTCTCTAACGGCACCTCAATCTATCCCCGAGACTAGCCTAAGACGCAGTAAGCCACTAAGAATTTTTAGCTTGACGATAATTTCAACGGTGATATTAGTGAGATGTCCGTTCATGGCGAGAAGAATGGTTGGGCGCCCAAAGGCCGGGAGGCCCATCCCTCCGCCAATAACGGCGGCTTAGGCCTCCCGGGGGGTCCAAGTATTGATTAAAAGCTTTAGCAGGTGAAAAATTTTCTCACGCATTCCTCGAAATACTGTTGCCTTTCTCATCAATAAAGAGTTAGAATTAGGCAAAGGCTCCTAGGGTAATTATGTGAATTTATCTCCTTTCCCGTGTACACTAATAGGTGGTGACTTCCAAATGCCTAAACACGTAGACCCAGTTTGCGGGATGGAGGTAGACGAGACGACTCCCTATAAGGACATTTATAAAGGGAAAGTTTACTATTTCTGCAGCGAGGCTTGCCTAGTAGAGTTTAGGAAAAGACCGGACTATTACTTGGAACATGGACCACAAGGTATGCCGGGTCACCACGGCGGCCACAAGCATGGTCACGAGCACCACGGACACCACGAGCACCATCACCATGGCCACGGAGGTTGTCATTGATTTCTTAGAATGGCGAAGTAGAAAATTAAGATTGCAACGATTAGAGGCGTGTGTAGTCTCTGAAGAATTCGACTATTTCTTTTGTAGTGGGCCTTGACTTAGGGTTAGGGTCAAGCATTGACGCTATAAACGTGGAGACCCGTAGGGGGACGCCTAGCGAGGTGAGTGCCGACTCTATACCTTCGCGTGTATCTAGCTGTCCGCTTCTGCGCCAGGCTGTAAGGTCCTTATTCCGGAGTGCGGCGAATAGTTGCAAGGCGATTAATCCTAAGCTATAAACGTCTATTTGGGGGCTGGCTCTAGGTTGCTCTGCGCACTCAGCCTTGTAGCGAGCGCCTGGACTCGAACACTTGGCATCGTATTCGAGGAGTTCTGGAGGAGCATAGAGAGGGGTAAAGCTCGCCACGGGTTCAGAGAGTCTTACTGCACTTCCGAGGTCTGAGAGTTTGGGCAGGACGTCAGCCTTACTGCCTTCCTGGGCGCTTTTAATGGAATTCACTAGTTTAAATGAAAGTTCCGAGGGTGATGTAGGAGGTTTCCTTGTGAATAGTATGTTTTGGGGTTTAACGTCGCCATGCATGAAGCCGCTCTTGTGTACTGTATAGAGGGCCTCTGCGGTTACATAGACTAGAGCTGAGGAGGCCTTCAGCCAGTTCGCGTCGGTCCTGAGCTTGCTGGAGCCGTATTCACTTATAACGGTGTCGAGGAGTTTGGAGAGGCTGCCTCCTCCCATGTACTCCATTATAATAGCCATAGGATTCTCAATGTATATTCTCGGGTCGTCTCTAAGAATAGCCTGTCTGAGAACGTGGGTATCAAGGTGAATGGCATGGAGCCTCACTATGAACGGGCTCTTACGGCTTACTTCCTGAAGACTTGCTGACTCTCTGTGGATCTCTTCCGCTATCTCGGTTATCTTCTTGCTGGTGACAACCTTATCTCCTCCTCCGCTAACCGGGACCGGGTAAATTATCTTAATGGCTACGACATCCCTTATGTTGTATTTAGACCTAGCCTTCAAGACTAAGCCAAAGCCCCCAGCGCCTATGAACTCCTCTATCAGGTAGGAGTAAACCTCTCTCCCAAGCCAGCAGGATGCAATAATCTGAGGGCCCCCGCTTGAGGATATGATCCTACCCCACTCACTCAACCTAGGACATTGCCTAGCCTCGAGGCGACCCGGCACGCTGGAGGGCTTTGTGAGTTGGGTAGTATCAGCGGTTAGCCTTGGTTGAGTAGGCGGTGCTCCCGGGCCTACAGGCTCGATGCTAGTTCGGAGGGGCTTTGGAGAAGCCGAAGGTTGAGGGGTCTTATGTGCCGGAAGCGCGGTGCTTCTCTTAGCTATACGCCTCTTCCTTGGCTTGACTATCGCGGGGGTTATGGCTAAGACCGGCGTTAAGCCAGCATATAGTAGGGCTAAGTAAAATGGGATCCCCAGGAACCTCAACGATGATAGCATTGAGGAGTAGACAGCGTAATAGCCGTTGATTATACCACCTAGCAGCCCTTGGCCCAGGCTTACTGCGACGCCTACCGCCATTATGAATAGTAAATTCGCTATAGCAGCCCTTGGCCCGGCTATTATGGTTGCTGCGAGTGCCAGTATAGCCGATGCAATACCCAGAAAACTGGCCAACCCTACGCCCTCCGCCAATCTTGCCGAGAGCCAGGGATCCCGCGCGATAATCGATGAAAGCAAGGCGAAGCCAGTCATAACTGCACTAAGCTGGGCAGCAAGCGACTTAGCGTCAATCTCCCTATAATGCCTATGATGATACCCGTACCTGCTCATTCTCCTATGCACCCTCTCAGCTTAGAGTGAGCGCTGTAGACCTACAAGAGCAGTATATCTACCAGCCTGGACTGGAGGCTGCACACCTACAAGATCCTTCCTACCGGGCTCTACTGCTTCCGCGAGTGAGGCGGGTTTAACGGGAATAGACGGAAGCAGTGGCATCT
>JALURD010000157.1 GCA_027057815.1 Acidilobaceae archaeon
GCCTTACTATCGCCCGTGCGGTGGCGGGGTTGGTGGTGTGGTGCGGCCGCCGGGATTTGAACCCGGGATCGCCGGCTTGGAAGGCCGGCGTCCTAGTCCAGGCTAGACGACGGCCGCCCGCGCAGGCCTCCTCCAATGCTTGATTTATGGTTTTGAGGGGAGGCTTTTAAATGATTGACTGGTGCCTCGTAGTATGCGATGTAGTGGCTGGTGGACGCCTTGGAGGCGGGGGCCCCACGCTACCTTGGGGCGGGGGATGTTGAGAGGCTTATGGACCCCCGTGGCATCGTGGAGGCTGTTAGGGAGGTTCTGCGCTCCGATGCCGTGGCCCCGCTTAGGGCCTCTCTGGAGTATGGTGGGACGTGGCTCGGGGCTATGCCGGCGGCTGGCCTGGGTTTCCATGCTGTGAAGGTTGTTGGAGTGTATCCTGGGAATGTTGTGAGGGGATTACCCCTCGTTCGCGGGATATTGGTCGTGCTCGACGGCGAGACCGGTGATTTACTCTTCGCAGCCGATGCGGGCCCCGTTACGGCGTGGCGTACGGCGGCCGCGTCGGCTCTAGCGCTAGAGGTCCTCGGCTATAGGGGCGGCGGGGTCCTAGGCATAATAGGTGCAGGCGTCCAGGGCAGGACCCACGCCAAGCTACTCATTGACCTCTACTCCCCGGAGGAAGTCCTAGTCTACAGTAGGACCAAGGCTAGGGCCGATGCGCTGGCCTCCGAGTTAGGCGGCCAGGCTGTGCCCCTAGAGAAGCTGCTGCGGGAGGCTGACGTGATCGTAGCGGCTACCCTCTCCAGGGAGCCTGTCGTCAGGGGGAGGCTCCTGAAGGCCAGGGCATACGTGGTCAGCGTCGGCGCTCCCAAGCCTGTGTGGGAGGTGGACAGGGAGGCCCTCACGAGGGCTGGATGCCTGCTAGTCGACACCCTGGAGGGGTATAGGAGTGAGGCCGGGGAGGCGGAGGATGAGCCTGAAGGTCTGAGAGTCGTAGAGTTAAGGGATGTAGTCAGGGGGGTCGAGGAGTGCCGCCCAGTCGAGCTTTCAGTCTACAAGAGCGTTGGCACCGCTCTATTCGACCTCGCGGCAGCAGTCTACCTAGCAAGGAAGCTAGGCCTAGCATCATAGCAGTACACCAACTAGCCAATGACTAGGAATAAAAAACACGGTGAAGGCTAAGACCCCCTTAACCCATCTTTTTCTGTAATCCTATACTAGAACCCCTTTAAAACCTTGAGAGGTGATGAGCTGCGGATCCACGCCTAACAGGCTCTAACGCGGGATCCCGCTAAATGGAAAATGCTGAAAAACTAGGGTGGCTGGCAAGCCCGAGTCTATGTTCAGTCTATGATTGCCTCGTACCCCTTTCGCTCAGGTAAGCTTATTTCTTCGGAGGCGTGATGTATCTCGCTCTCCAGCCAGTTAAGCTCCAGGAAGAGGAAGCGTAGCCTCTCCTTAATAGTGTCCTGGGATACAAGTGCTACGTTACGGGATAGGAGCTTCAATTCCCGCTCAATCAATTCTAGATGCTGGATTTGAAGCTTGAGATCCATCTCCTCCGCCTTATCCCTCAAGCTGGCCGTCAGGCCGAGCAGATGGTTTATGACATCATCCAGGTAGTACCGTTGAACCTGCATGTCTTGTCAACCCATAGTCTATGATTACCAGCGGTTATTAAAATCAGGAAATACAGGCTGGACCATTGATCTCTGAACTGGGCTCCATGCCTGCAGCTTAGTGATGATTGCCCAATTCATGTATGAGCTTAAGGTGGGCATACACGTTAAATAAAGTTAGGGCGGGATCCAGGGCTTCATGGATCACGGGCTGACTCCGAGCGAAGGGTCTTCAAGGCGTTCTCCTATGCAGGCCTCCGTCCACCGGCAGCGCTGCCCCTGTTATGTATGACGACCTGGGGCTTAGGAGGAAGGCTATTGCCCAGCCCACCTCCCTTGGGTCACCCATTCGCCCCATAGGTATGGCTGAGGCCATACCCTTCACGGCCTCCTCGAGGCTGACGCCAGCCCGTTTAGCCCTCTCCTCTGCGACTTGCCTGACCCTGTCTGTGAATATGTAACCTGGGACTACCGCGTTAACCCTTACGCCCTTAGGCGCTAGCTCCCTGGCGAGCGTCTGAGTCAACCCGTGGAGCGCTGGCCTGAGGACACTGCTCGACGCTATTGCGGGGTCGGCCTCCCAAGCGACTATGCTCGTGAGGAAGACTATCGCGCCCCGGGACTGCTCGAGGTAGGGGAGGGCCTCCTCCACCGCCTCGACTGCGGAGTGAACGAGTAGCTGCGCGGTGAGCTCCCAGTCTTCGCGGGTGAGCTTCGACATAGGCCCGGCCGGTGGAGGGGGCGGGATATAGACGAGGCCATCGAGGCCCCCCAGTAGTGAGGTAGCCTCCCTCACGAGCCTCCGAGCCTCGCCGGGCTTGGAAAGGTCGGCCGCGACGCCAGCTGCCCACCCCTTCTCTCTGAGCTTGGCTACGGCCTCCTCGACCCTCTCCCTGCTGCGCCCGTTAACGACGACCTTGGCCCCGAGCTCCACCAGGACAGTGGCCGTCCCGAAGCCTATGCCACGGGTGCTAGACGTGACTAGGACACGGAGGCCTTCAAGGCCCAGGCAGGATCCAGTCATGGACCCAGGCACCCGCGTTTACCCATATATCTCTAGCTTAAATGATTGACCCGGCCCACTAGGGATCCCGCGCTGGAGGTGCCGGGTTGTTGGGCAGCGGGGACCCCGTGGAGGTCCTGGCTGAGTGGCTCAGGGAGGCCGCTGGCCTGGCGGTTGCCTTCACTGGTGCCGGGGTCTCGGCTGATAGCGGTGTACCCACGTTCAGGGGGCCAGGGGGGCTCTGGCAGAAGTATAAGCCCGAGGAGCTGGCTAGCCCCGAGGGGTTCAGGCGGGACCCAGCGCTTGTCTGGAGGTGGTACGCCTGGAGGATGGGGCTGATCAAGAAGGCCAGGCCGAACGCCGCTCACATCGTGCTTGCTAGGCTGGAGGCGATGGGGCTTCTCATGGGCGTTGTGACCCAGAACGTCGACGGGCTCCACCAGCGTGCGGGGAGCAAACGGGTTGTAGAGCTACACGGGAACATCTGGAGGGCAAGGTGCACTGTTTGTGGCTACAGGTGGGTGCTCACCAATCCACCGGGCGACGACGAGGTGCCAGTCAAGTGCCCGATGTGTGGGGGCCTGGCAAGGCCCGACGTGGTGTGGTTCGGCGAATCGCTTCCCGAGGCGGCGCTGTCTGAGGCCATAGAGTTAATGGAGCATGCCGCATTAGTCATAGTCGTGGGAACCAGCGGCGTCGTAGAGCCTGCGGGCAGCCTCCCGCTCCTGGCTCTGAGGTCGGGGGCAAGGCTGGTCAACGTAAACCCGGAGCCAAACCGCTATACAGGCATAGCTCACCTCGACGTTAGGGAGAGGGCAGACCCCTTCTTCAGGAGGCTCGCTGGCGTGATGGGGATCCTGCTGGGCCAGGCTTAACTCAAGCATAATACCCCCCAGCGTCAACCTCATCCCTGTGGATTAACGTGGGAGTGTCGAGAATGGCTGGAAGGGGGGCCCTCAGGACGCCCATAACGCTGATAATCGTG
>JALURD010000158.1 GCA_027057815.1 Acidilobaceae archaeon
CTTTCCTGTCTGTCTCAGCGTCGCGAATGTTGTTGGCTAGGAGTACGTTGACTACTAGGATTCCCAGTGGGGCTATGAATGCTAGGACCCTAAAATCAATGGCTCCGGTTGCCACGTAGAAAACTCCTAACGGGATGACTATACCCCATGCAAGGTAGACCGCCAACTCGCCCAGGCCTATGTACTTGAACCTGAAGGGGGGCGCGCTGTAAGCATAGGCTAGGACAAAGCCCGCTAGGGCTAGCGGGACTGCCAGCGGCCTTCCAAGCATGGATACGAGCGCGGCTAATGCTATAGCTGATAGCCCCATCCCCATGCTCAACCTATAAACCTGGCTAGGTGCCATGAAGCCGTGCACGAGAGGATGGGGCCTGTACTCTACCGTGCCGACTCCAGGCCTATCGACGCCGTATTTCGTGTCGTAGTAATCGTTTAGCAGGTTAGTCATGCCGTGTAGGAGTATTGAGCCGGCAACAGCCACCCCAGCGAGGAGCCAGTCAATGCTATAGCCTAGCCAGTAGGCGTATGCTATGGATGCCAGGCCAACAACTATAGTCATAGGGAAGCTCCAGGGTCTCATCGCCAGGAACACAAGCTTCGCCTCTGGCAACACCACCACCGAGTGGAGTCGCCTGACTCCTCCCCTTATAAAGAAGGCCTCAGCCCCCTGCATTCGCTTAGGCTAGGTCAGCCGCCCGCCCTGAAAAGCGTCAGCTCAACCATCTTGCAAGCCTCAGAGCAGTCGCCTTTAACGTCGAATTCAATCAAGACCCTACCAAGCCCTGCCTCTTGGGCTAAGCGAGCCGGGGTGCCCAAGCTATCAGGAATAGGGCCCACGAGCCTGGCCCAGACTCGAAGAACGCAGGACCCACACTTAGCCTCTAGAGACACACTGCCTTCCCCACTCATGATTACGGAAACTATGCAATTCATAGATCTTAGCTTACGCTCCACCGAGTAGGCGATACGGCGTGGAGTCTCGAACCAAACCTCCCTATTCTCGCAAGCCTTCAAGAGCCTGCATCCTCATAGTACTGAAGGGGCCGAGCAATATATATTAACAGTGTTAAACATTGACTGTACTTGCTAAAGGGGAGCACTAGCTTGAATGAGCCCCGGAAGGTTGAGGTCATACTACGCAACTCAAAAGGCTTCAAGCCTGGTGACAGGAAGAGGCTGCTTTCAAGTGTCAAGAAGGTTGCAGGATGCCCCTGCGACGTAAGGGTTTCTCCGAGCTTCGTAGAAGTCATCTTCTTTGGCAACCCAAAGCTTGCCATACTTAGAGAGCTGAGAGAGGTAATCGGTGATGTAGTTGAGATTGTAGAAGGAGAGCCTATACCCGAAGGCTCCAAGGCTCTGGATACCGTCAAAAGATACCTTAAGGAGGGTTTGTACTGGAGGGCACACGTCGCGGGGGAAGAGGCATGGCATAGGGGTGGAGGAGAAGAGGCTAGGGCTCTAGCCCTAATAGCAGGAGCCCTGGCTAAGGCCCAGGAGGGTAACGAGAGAGCGGCCAGGAAGATACTAAGGAAAGCTATGGAGGCAGGGGGATGGGGCGTAGACTATGAATGCTTGGGCAAGGCACTGTCACTAGTAGCAGCTGGAGGACTCGTAGATGCTGGCGTGTGCATGAAGGAAGAGTGGCTCGATCAAGTCCTCTCTCCGCTTATGAAGCCGGAAAGGATGCCCTCAGAGGAATTAAGGCCCGGGGAAATAAAGAGTCGAGAGGGGAGGGGATGACCTTCACCGACCTCGCCGAAGCCCTGCATAGGGGCGTGTGTGGTGCACGGGCTATACCCTGAGACCCTCCTCCATCATTTTACAGTACCTCTATTATGAACTTACCGTTCTCGAAGACTAGGTCGCCGTCAGCGTATACCTTACCTTCCCTCTTGAGGTCCTTTACTAGATCCCAATGTATTGAGGACACATTCTTACCGCCAGTGGCGGGGTAGGAGGCTCCTAGTGCGAGGTGCATTGTGCCACCTATCTTCTCGTCGAAGAGTATCGACTTGGTGGGCCGGTTAATGTCGTAGTTAAGGCCGAAGGCTGCTTCGCCTAGCCTCTTAGCCCCTTCATCAGTCTCTAGTATCTTCTTCAGGAACGACTCCCCCCTCTCAGCCTTAGCGTCGACTACTACTCCCCGGCGGAACACTAGCCTGACTCCCTCTACCTCTATGCCCCTCCACACAGCCGGGTACTCGAAGTAAATCCTGCCCTCGGTGTAATCCTCTATTGGGCCCGTGAATACCTCTCCGCCTGGCATGTTCTTCTTGCCGTCGTCGTTTATCCATTTCCTACCCGAGACGCCTATAAGGAGGTCTGTATCTTTACCTACAATCCTTAACTCTGAGACCTTCGAGAGGAAGTTGACTATTTTCTCCTGCACCTCGGCTTGCCTCTTCCACGCCTCAATAGGATCAGGCTCGTGGAGTTTAACGGCTTTGAACACGAACTCCTCGAACTCCAGTGGGCCCATGCCGGCTTCCTGGGCCAGGGCTAGCGTGGGATAAGCGGTAGCAACCCACCTGAGGGATCCCTCGCCATCCCTTCTCATGAATATCTCTGTGAGCCTCCTCGTTGCCTTGCTACGCCTCTTCAATCTCTCGGGGTCAACGCCTATGAGAGGCTTCGTGTGGCTGTTAGACGCTATGCTTATGATGACGTCTACATTCTCCATTATATATACGTCTATTTTGGACTCATAGTCGAGGAGATCGCCTGGAGCATATTTATAGAATATCTCCTGTAAGACCTCGTCTCTGAGGTTAAGCCTTGGGTATGCGCCTCTTTCGACTACAGCCCTGTAAACCTCCCTCACTAGATCCATAGCCTCAATTCCGGCGTTTATTAAGACCTCGTCTCCCTTCTTAACGGAGACACAATAGTCGACCAGGAGGTCTGCAAACTTATCAACTCGCTTCAAGCTACACTACCTCCAGGCCTTCCTACTAAGGTAGCTTGATAGTCTTAAATCATAGACCATAAATTCATAAAGCTTACGATTATACAGCACGGCCAGGCTTCATGCAGCTAGCCGCCGGGTGCTCCGTGGTACACTGCGTCCCGCCACACGCTGTCCCAGAACTCCTGCTCCGAGACAGACTCCATCTCGGCTACTTTCTCATATACGGTTTTGAAGAGTGAGTGGTGTTTTCTCTCATCTTCCAATATGGACTCTAGCAGGAGCCTAACTCTAGCATCCAATTCCTCGGAGGACTCGAGTATACTCCTCAGTTCCTCATAATCCTTTTTCTCCTCCTCGACGTGCATAGCCAGCTCTTTCTTCAGTAGGTCAAGGTCGTCTTCGCTGAGCACGGGGGATCCGCGAGCGAGCTCCGCTAGGGCCTTGTAGTAGTATGAATGCTTCTCGGACTCTAACGCTACTCCAATGACTATAGCTTTAATTACTGGGTGGCGGAGTTTGCCCGCGAGATCCCTAAGCTTCCTTGCATAATCAGCTTCAGCTCTGCTCAGCCGTTCAAAGAAGTCTGCATCTAGTGTTGCATGCATGGACTCGCACCTAGTACATTAGTGGCTAAGCCAGTATTTGTCTTCAACTGGTGATCCGGGGCACCCCGGGTTAGGAGACTCGTA
>JALURD010000159.1 GCA_027057815.1 Acidilobaceae archaeon
GAGCCCCTGAGAAACTACGGAGGATACGAAATTCTTGAGGCTTTGCTAAACGAAGTAACTGTCGAGGTTGACGTACAAGTAACCCAGGATATTAGTAGGCTAGAGAGAATCCCCTTCACGCTCAACGGGAAAGCCTCTATGCTAGCAGTTCCGGTAAGGGATCCCGCGAGCTTCAGGCCCAACCGAACACTATCACCCTTTAGGGGGGAAGTCACAGTCAAGGCCCTCACGGACGTTGACACGAAGCTTATGGGAGAAGAAGTCAGGCTAAGAGGAGGGGAAGAGGCGGACCTCCCTGCCTATGTAGGGGTTGCACTCGCTTCTTTGGGGCTTTTAGCCCTAGTTGGGGGTGAGATTGTTGTCCGGAAGGATCCCGGCTGGAGGAGCGTTTAGAGCCGCTATAGGTATGCATGAGTCACTCTCGGTGGATCACATTCGAGAGGCTAGAAAGGCTCTCCTCTATTATTGCCTAGACGAAAGACACTGCCAAAAGTATCTGAGCCTTCTGGAATCATCGTCCAAGCTTATAGCTAAGAGTAGGGTTGCCGATCTCGCATGGGATGAGAGCTATCAAGGGATAGATGCCCCCCTCTTCGCCGTTATAAGAAGACTGTCATCACTTTACAGTGAATTCATTTCAGGGAAAATAGTTGTAGTGGGCGACTCAATGCTGGTGAGAATGCTTTCTAAGGTGACAGTAGATAGTGTGGAATATGAGGCGGGCGAAGTAGCCCTAATAGATATACACTATGCTGTACGCCTCATAGCATCGGGGCTAGCGGAGCCCGTGGAGAGCAACATAATTAAGCTCCTCGCCCAACCAGCGTCGCGGGGGTCGTAGCTAGTCTGGGGGAGGCGGTGGCAAAGTGAAGTTCCCAAAGAAGATCCGGACGTATTGCCCCAGGTGTAGAACGCACACTCTCCATAATGTAGCCGTGTATAAGCATGGCAAGAGGAGGAGCATGGCCGAGGGTCAGAGGAGGTACATGAGGAAGCAGGAGGGTTATGGTAGCCAGAGGAAGCCGGAGCAGAAAAGGTTCGCTAAGGTTACAAAGAAGGTCACGCTTAAGATAACGTGTACTCAGTGCGGCTACAAGCGTCACATACTGAATATTAGGTTAAAGAAGATAGAGCTTGTGGACGTGGCCAGATAGCAGGGTTAAGGGGTGAGGCTGCGGTGAAGAGGAGGAAGATACTAATTCCAGAGCCTAGGAGCAGGTTCCTGCTCGTGACGTGCCCTCAGTGCGGCCACAGGCAAGTAGTTTTTAGTCATGCAACATTTCCGGCTAGGTGCCTTTCATGCGGAGCATTGCTAGTTAAGCCTACTGGAGGCAAGGCTAAGATTCTAGGTAAGATAGAGCGAATACTGGGCTAGCCCTTCACGCAAAACCCTCTTAAATGATAACCGCTCTCCGAAAAGTGCTCTTAGACGATGTGCTAGGGCTTTGTAGCCAGCAATAAGTCGTAGATGGAGAGTTATTTTTGCCCGGTTGCTCCAGCCGTTGACGGGTGAAATGCTGTGACGATTAAGCCTAGGAAGCCTCTGCCAGACGTGGGGGAACTCGTAGTAGGCACCGTGAAGGAGGTCCATGACTTTGGCGCGTACCTGGACTTGGATGAGTATGGCGGTATTAGGGCATTCTTACCCTGGAGCGAGATTGCCTCGAGGATGGTCAGAAATATCAGGCATGTTGTTAGAGAAAACCAGAAGGTAGTGGTTAAGGTAATCAGAGTCTATAAGAAGAGGGGTCAGGTCGATGTTAGCCTAAAGCGTGTAACCGACGGCGAGCGCCGCCGCAAAATGATGTGGTGGAAGAGGACGCTAAAAGCAGCCGCTATAATCGAGAAGGCCGCTGAATCCATCGGAGCTAAACCTGAGGAGGCACACGATATCTTATGGAAACTAAACGACTATTATGGAGACGCGTTAACAGCACTGGAACAGGCCGTCATATATGGAGTAGACCCGTTGCTTGAGGCTGGCGTCTCCGAGGACTGGGCAAAAGCAATTTATGAGGCTGCAAAGACTAGAATAGAAGTGCGTCAAGTAAAGATTTCAGGCATATTCACGCTAACAAGCCTCGAGAGTGACGGTGTCGAGCGGATAAGGAAGGTGCTTGTCGCGGCTAGAGAGGCTGCTCTGAGCAAGGATTCGGAGCACATTAAGGTTAGAATATACACGGTTGGTGTTCCACGGTATAGAATAGATCTTGTTAGCCACGACTATAAGATCATAGAAAACGCCCTTTCACGTGCAGTTGAGAAGGCACAGGAGGTAGCCGAGGATCTTAAGGTGTCTTTCAAATTCGAGAGACTAAAGACGTAGCAAACCTATAGGGGTGTAGTGTTTTGAAGTGGCTTCTAAGAAAATGCACGAAATGCGGACGTTACACTCTTAGAAAGGATGTATGCCCAGTTTGCGGTGCGCCAGTAAGAGTGCCGCATCCTCCAAGATTCTCGCCCGAGGACAAGTACTTGAAGTATAGGTATATGATGAAGAAACTTTCGGGGCAGATCCCAGATTAATAGTGACATCATTTTATGAGTCCTAGCTACCATGGGACTTCCTTCAAACCTAGCTTATATGCTAGGTAGTTAGTTGTTTTGTGGAGCCCTAGAGTGACGAGTGCTAGCCCGAATACCACGTCTAAGCTTAAGTCGACTCCCATCAGATATAGACCCACAGTGGTTGCTACGAAGAAGTCCAGCTGGTCTAGTATGGGTGCTGGCTTCCCGCGCTCTATGCCCATCCTCCTCTTAATGAATGACCCGGCGATGTCGCCTAGCAATGCCGATGTGGAGGCAACGAAGCCGAGGATTAGCAGGTTGGCCTCGCCTAAAATTAGTGATAATATCGCTGCTGTACTCGTGCCTGCAAGGATCCCAGCTATTAGGCCTTCCCAGGTTTTGCCGTCGCCGAGCAGCCTCCTGCCATCGATGAAGTAGCGGCCACCGTCAATGGGGGTCTTTCCCTTAAAAACTACTGGAGCGCCATTGGCTACATAGGCGGGCAGGTAATACTTAAGTGCTGCTAGGATCGCCTTAACAGCTCCAACTAGATCCACTCCAACGCGCCCCCCTCTTTAATCGCGAACTCCAAGAGTATCTTCTTGGGCTTCTCCCCCACCGCTACTCTCCGCCTGCCCCTATGCTCTAACCTAAGAATAACATTAGCCCACAGAGCCAAGTGTCTCCATGCCGGCACCTCCGAGCCATCTAGCGAGACTTGAGCTGTTAGAACCGCCGGTAAACCTTTACTGGCCCTGCTCCTAAGCAGGGCTGAAACGAATGACACGATAGCTCCAGCATCAAGGCCTGCACCCTCTAACCTGTACAAATTATTAGCCGAGTCAACCGCAACGGCCGCACCGTCCTTAACACATTCAACTACAATACCCGGCAAAGCGTCTAATGAGAATGCTTCCACCACCCTCCAAGGAGCCCAGCCTCTGTGCCTAACGGCTAGAAGTGTTCCCGTCTCTGTGGCCACGAGACAGGACCTGATGCCAAGACCCTCTTCAGCGAACCTCAGGATCTCAAGAGTAATGCTGGTCTTGCCGGAGCCGGGAACCCCATAGATTAGAAATAGTGAACCCCTGGCAGCGTAACTCCTCAGCCAGGGGTGTAGGCTCATCTGGCCTCAAACTCCCCTAGCTAGAAGGGGAACCTTCTCCTGGGTCTGGCCATCTCAGATACCTTTCTGCGCACCTCTAGTTCTACTTGCTTGTCAATCATTGAAGCCTTGTTCTTTATATGCTCGAAGTTCTGCTTGACTATGTTCACTATGCCCTGTGGGGCTCCATGTTTTTCGAGGGCATCTTTACCATCGTTAGTGGACTGGAGCCTCCTTAGCAGTCTAGGGTTGGTCTCAACAAACCCTACGTAAAGGAGCGCGGAGAGGTCGCTCTTAAGTAGGGGACTGTAAGGTGTCCCTCCGATTATTTTAAAGTCGTAGCCAAAGTCGGCGCCAGCTTGCTGGAGCTCATAGACTATTTCCTGTAGGGTCCGCTCGAAGATCGGGCCGAAAACATCGATAACATATAAGAGGCCCATCTGGCGCGGGTTCTTTACCACTTTGTCTTTGGTCACAACTTGAATGGTTATAATCTTTAACTCCTTGGATCCTTTCTGCTCGCCCTCCTTCTTCTTTTCCTGAGCTTTCTTCCTTGCCAACTCTCATGCACCCCTAACCGGCCCCAAAGCGTAAATGGCTCAGCCTGCTATTAAATTAGCTTTAGCTAGCAGGCGTCAGCCACGCGGGGTGCCCACAGGCTTGGGTAGATACATGGCTACAACGTTTCTGGTACTGATCCTTCTAGCCACATTAGCGCCGTTCCCAGCAACTTCCCAGACGCTCCTCCAAGTGAATAGTAACGTGTCTAGGTCGCTGACATTGTACGTTCCCGCAGTGAGCGGCGAAAACAAGGGTGACATCATAAAAGTTATCGTTACACTCGAGTATCCAGGTAATGGATCCATAACTGTCAGTGCCGGGGGCACGGTTGGCGCTACTACCTTTAATAGCGTTAAAATGGCGTTCCTGACTGCTGCGGCCATATTAGGTGTTGACTGGAGCTTGCTCGACGTAAATGTACGCTTTGAGACGCAGAATGCCTTAGAAGGCCCAAGCGCTAGCTTCGCGATAGCACTAGCCGTAGCAACTCTTCTCCTACCCTTCCCAGTCGGAAAAGGCCTTGAGAATTATGCTATAACAGGGGCTATAGCACCTGATGGCCTTAGTAGTCGTGTAGGTGGGATCACCGAGAAGTGCAAAGCAGCCGAGGCCATGGGCCTTACTCTTGTCTACCCGACTGCGAACAAGGCTGAAGCGTCTTCCTGTCAGAGGTCTGAGGACGTAGCAGGGCTCCTTAGCGGCTTGGAAAACGTGGTCAATGTTTCTATACCGCTTGAAGTTAACGTTACTTTAAGCTATCCTAAAGTCTACGCTGAAATTATGAGCGAGGAAGCAGTCAAGATGGCTAAGTATGCTGAACTTAATCTTTCCGAGGCCTCTAGCAAGGCTAGTATACCCCAAGAAGCCTACAAGTCCATAGTTGCACTCACCAGCGAAGCCTTAAACCTTTCAAAGATTAAGCCGTACAGTGCCGCTAGCCTTGCCTTTACGGCGCTCTATAGGGCTCTCTCCCTCAACATGCGCGCTAAAGTAACTAGCCCGACGGAGGCTGAAGAGTTTCTGAAAAGCGTGGAGGGTAAACTAAAGGTGCTCAGAGATGGAATGCCTGAAAATGCTAGGTCATGGCAAGCCGCTGAGTTGCTGAGCGTGGCGTTCACGAGGTTGGCTGATGCTGAAGCTTCGATATTTAGATCAAAGGGCCTCCTAGAGAGGGGCATGTACATCAATGCCACGGACGAAGCCAGCTTTGCCCTGGCCAGGATTGAAAGTATTAAGACCTGGATCAAAGCCGCTAAAGCTTTAAACAACACGGGCTTACCTGTAAACGAGGACTTAGTTAAACTCGTAGCAATACGTTTATCACAGTACTCAGGCGTGGCAGTAAACTATTCAGTTAGCCTTCTCGAGTCTATTAAGAAGGAGGAGCCCTTCGTAGCAGCCGATGTAGATAGAGCGATTAGCATAGTTAGAACGCTTTACAATAAGGGAGTAAACGAGTTGAACCAAGGCAACTATTTACCCGCAATAGGCTACTTCAGGGAGGCTCTAAGCGAATCCTCGTATTACATATTCTACTTCGGCGTCCCCCATGGTAGTCCTGGAATCCTCGAAGCGTACCGGGACGAATTAAAACGCATAGCTGAAAGGCTAGCAGTGACCAGTGCTGCATACGGCATCTATAGCATCTTAGCTTCATCTTACATCGAGTACTCTAACGTGTTGTACAGCCAAGGTGACAGCCTCTCGGCTGTACGCATACTCGAGCATGCAGTCTTCTCATTAATAATCACGAGCATGCTGAGGCTTGGTAGCCCCTCTTACCTCTCGCTCTCCCCCGGAGAAGTCAGTACAGGTACAACACAGGGAAGTACGCCTCTCCCAGCAGCCCCCTCGCTTAGATTCGTTGACACGATCGCCCTACTAGCAATAGCTCTAGTGGCAGGCTATCTAGCAGGCTTAACAAGCAGGCTTAGGCGTGTAGAAGAAGCCGTACTCTCCAAGTTCCAGTAGAGTAGCTGGGCGCTTAGAGGAAGTCTTCTAGTGTTCTCCTCCTGTGCGTCTGCTGCGAGACTGCCCTCCTAATTGGCCCCTGGAAGTCCTCCTCTAGTACTCCCCTAAGTTGGGGATTATAGAGGGCGCTAGCAGGGTGGTAAGTTGACACTAGCTTTACTTCAACCCCTTCAATGGCGGCATCGTATACTATGCCGTGCTCGGCCTTCATCCCTCTCCACTTTAAGCCGGCCAGCTTAAAGAGTGTGGAGGCGGCAATTCTACCCACAGCTATTATCACACGGGGCCTGATTATTCTGATCTGCGTAATCAGGTATGGGATGCAGGCGTTAATCTCTTCGGGCCTAGGATCCCTGTTCCCAGGAGGCCTGCACTTGACAACATTAGTGATGTAAACCTGCTCCCTGCGGAGGCCGGCTTTTTCGAGGAGAGAATCTAACAGTTTACCAGCCATGCCGACGAACGGTCTTCCGAGCTCATCCTCACGTCTTCCGGGGGCTTCACCCACAACCATGACCTCTGCATCTATAGGGCCTTCCCCCGGAACCGGGTTCTTCCTATTCCTGTGGAGTACACACTTAGTGCACGTCATAATTTCTTCCCTAAGCTTCTCATAATCGCTAGCTTTCATCCTTTTCTACCCCACATCTCCAGACGATTGTTGACGATGCTAGGTAATTAACCAGGAATCCGAGGATTATCCCAATGAATTGGCCTAGGAGAGGGTTTACGCCTGCAAGAACATGCAATATCTTCATGGTCAGGTACGTGGTTATAGAGCCTCCTGCAGAGCTTAAATGATAACGGGCTAGCCTGCCTAAGGGGGATCCCTGCCTACACTTCCTAAATGTCCAAGCCTCGTTTAACGCGAAGTTCGAAAGTATGCTAGACTCTATCCCGGCTAAACTCGCAATATCCGGGATCCCCGTGGCGTCCAGTACTAGCTTCATCACCGAAAGGTTTACAATGGTTCCACTCATGCCTACAACAGCAAATCTAGTCATAGGAGATAATAGTGCCGTGTGGAGGAGGAAGTCAACTATGGTTTTGTAGCCTAGCTTGCTTTCTCCGGCGGCTCTCTTCTTGAAAACATAGGGGACCTCCGCGACTTTCAAAGTCCTTGATCGCACAAGGAGTTCCATAAGGAACTTAAAGCCCTTAGGTCTCATGTTCCTGAGCGTGCTGCGTACCGACGCTTTCTTTACAAGAAAGAACCCACTCATTGGGTCGCTTGTGGCCCTGGTTTGCGGGAGGGCAATCCATGCTATCAGGGATGCGCCGCGGCTCATTAGGAGCCTGAGTTTGCTCCAACCCTCTACTCCTCCGCCTTTCGCATAGCGCGATGCAACAACCACGTCTGCACCCGTTTCCATAGCCTTCTCTATTAGCTTAGGCACTACTTCAGGAGGATGCTGAAAGTCCGCATCCATCACAACTACTAGGTCTCCTCTGGCTTGCATCAATCCTATTCTAATAGCTGACGCTAGGCCTCCCCCGAGGTTGACATTTGAGTTCCTTGCTATCTTTCTGACTACCACCCTGACCCTAGGAGAGGCCTGCCTAAGGGCCTTAACCCAGGTATGATCAGGAGAGCTATCATCTACTACTATTATCTCGTAACTAAAGCCTGCGCCGCCCAGTACCCGCTCTAGTTCCCCAATTATCTTTGTTATGTTTTCGGCCTCGTTATACGTTGGCAGCACTATGGAGACCAACGGCTTCTCTCCCATAACCTACACCGGCCCCTGGGTCTCCTGGCAGGGTGGCTGTTACCTGTTAGGCTGCATCGTTGAGGAGCCGGGAGGCGGAAGTTAGACGTAATAGAGCTTCTCCCTGACGGCTTCAGGCACCTCGTTTTCATGTATCACTTTATACGTCATCGGGGGCTCCCTTACCTTCGGGCCCACTATCAAGTACTTCTCGGGGTCGTTATCGTCCCTATTCTTGAATACTCTAACCTTTACGTACCACCCGTCTTTACGCCTTACATAGACGTACTTGCCGTGCTTGCCGCCCACGCCTCTCACCTGAGCCTAGCCAGGGAAAACTGTGCAGGTTAAAGGGGTTATGCGGTCAGGCTATCGACCCCATTTCACTGGCCCCGAGGAGGAATCCCGGGCCTCATACTATGTCGGCCTCTTCATCCCACTAACCCTAGAAGCTCAGGTAGGGGTAATTAGCCCGGCGTCTTCCCCATCAATCATTCACCCGGGGTGAACCGGATGGGCGAGAGGCTAGGCGGCGAGTTGAAACCTGCCACCATGACTGCGAGGAGGATATCGGCTCACAGCCATATTAGAGGACTTGGATTGGACGAGAACGGCAAGGCTATTAAGATAGCTGACGGCCTGGTCGGCCAGGAAGAAGCACGTGAGGCGGCTGGTGTCGTCGTAGAAATAGTTAAGCAGGGCAGGTTCTCCGGCCGCGGAGTCCTCCTTGCAGGGCCTCCAGGCACGGGGAAGACAGCCATAGCAATTGCTATAGCGAGAGAGCTGGGCGAGGATACTCCTTTCGTCAGCATTAACGCGAGCGAGATATATAGTGTGGAGAAGAAGAAGACCGAGGTCCTCATGCAGGCAATCAGGAAAGCCATAGGGATACGTGTTAGAGAGCAGAGAACTGTGTATGAAGGCGTAGTTACGAGCATTAAGTACCTGAGGAGGAGGTCAGCCTTCTACCCTTACCCTGTACTCGCGGGGGCCGAGATAACCCTTGAGACTACTGACGATAGTGTAAGGTTAACCCTCGGCCCCGAGATAGCCGAGCAGCTGCTGGCTCTTAACATAAAGAAAGGAGACATAATAATGATAGACGCTGATACGGGCGCGGTTAGAAGAGTTGGAAGGGCTAAGGGCAAAAGCAAACGTTCCTTCGACATAGACCTCTACCAGGCTATGGACATTCCCAGCGGTCCCGTAAAGAAGAGGAAGGATGTAGTTCGCGTATTCACACTACACGACATTGACATGAGTATAGCCATGCAGAGGGCTATGGCGACGAGTATTCTAGGAATATTCACAGCCGAGAGGGAGATCGACGACGAGGTCCGTAGGAGAGCAGACGAAACAGTAAAGAAACTCTTAGACGAGGGTAAGGCCGAGATAGTGCCAGGCGTACTCTTCATAGATGACGCCCACATGCTGGACCTAGAGGCTTTCTCGTTCCTAACTAAAGCCATGGAGAGCGAATTCTCTCCCGTCATAATACTGGCTACTAACAGGGGCATAACAAAGATCCGAGGTACCGACATAGAATCTCCGCACGGGATCCCACGCGACCTGCTGGATAGACTCCTGATAATTCCAACAAGGCCTTATACTAGGGATGAGATCAAGGCTATACTCGAGATAAGAGCCGACGAAGAAGAGATCCCGCTAACCGATGAAGCTCTGGAATACCTTGCCGACATAGGCGTAGAGAAGAGTCTCCGCTACGCTGTACAGTTAATGGAGCCTGCCAGGATAATCGCTCTAAGGAAGGGTAAGACGAAAGTTGAAAAAGAGGATGTGGAAGAAGCATCCAAACTCTTCGCAGACGTCAAGACTAGTGTAGAGTTAACCGAGAAGTACAAAGATCTAATGCTAAGGTAGCGTCATCTTTTTAAACGCCCCGCATGATGCCTATGGTCTGGGCCTCACGGGCGGGCCCGTAGCTCAGCCTGGTAGAGCGGCGGGCTCTTAACCCGTAGGCGTGGCGGTGCACCTGGCCGCACGGCGGAAGTCCCGGGTTCAAATCCCGGCGGGCCCGCCACTACATCACCCATTTCCTATGGTCTTCAAAAATAAGCCACTGGGGGAACTGAGCATTGACTAAGAGCACATGCGAAGAGAGAGTGGAGAAGTATCTCTCAGGGCTTGCAGCTGCCATCAAAAGCGTTGAAGACAAACTTGACCAACACTACTCCGATCTCATCGAAGCCGTGAAAAGGTACGCCGATGATGCAAAATACTACCTCGACAAAGGCGACTGCGAGACTGCGCTAGTCGCCGCATCGTACGCTGAAGGCCTCCTAGACTCGCTGAAATACCTTGGAGTACTCGAGCCTGTCTGGAAGAGGTCTGTCGAAGAGGAAGTTGAGCGCAGGGTTTTCGTTGCAGGCACCTTCGACATACTCCACCCTGGACATTTAGAGCTGTTCCGCTTAGCATCTCGCTATGGAAAAGTATACGCCATAGTAGCTAGGGACTCCATGGCCGAGAAGGCAAAGGGGCGGAGGCCTATCTTGCCTGAAAGAGTTCGACTCGAGATGGTATCAGCAATACGATACGTTTACAAGGCCATGCTAGGGGATCCCGTGGACCCCTTAGCCTCAGTCGGCAGAGTTAAACCCCACGTGATCGTCCTCGGACCCGATCAGCCCTACGATCCTGAAGACCTTGCCGGCACTGTCGAAAAGCGGTTCGGCTTCAGGCCGTTAGTTATTAAGATGAGCGGCAAACGTAAATTCTCGGAATCCATGAAGTCTTCGAGCGATATAATTAGAAGGATTTGTTCATCATCACTTTGTAAAGACATCAACTCCTAACCACTACCCAGTCAGCCTTCCCAGCAGTGTTGGGCACTCCTTGACACGAAGAGGCAAGCCCCCAGTCTTGAGGGATCCTAGGAGGGCCCTCACGGCTTTGCTTACCCTGTCGGCCTCAAGAGTGGGTTTTGGAAGCCCGTCTAGGAGCATTTCCCTAACAAGATGGGCTGCCTCCATAAGACCTACTTTGTGCCCTGGACTTACGTAGAGCTTCTTACCGCTCCTGGCCCTTACAACAACGCCTACCTTCACCCCTTTATGAACTATGAAAACTTCGCCTCCCTCTTCAACTTCTTCACCCACTAGTTTCTTCTTGGCAACCCCGATTGATGGTAGGTCGAAGGCTACACCTACGTGTGACGCTATACCTAGCCTTCGGGGATGCGCGAGTCCGTGGCCGTCTACCACTACTAAGTCAACACTGCCAACCGTCCTGATTAAGCTGGAAAGAGCCGGAGCCATCACAAGCATTTCCCTGAACGCGAGAAGTCCTGGTATGTAGGGAACGCACACCTCTGTAATCGCAACCTTGCAACCTAGTAGCTTCCACGACCCCCATTCGAGCGCCACGGCTACTCCGATCCCTATCTCAGCATTACCCAGTTTCTTGTAAGCAGCGTCCAGGCCCACCACTACTGTGGGGCTCGGGGATCCCTCAACGACTAGCTTAGATCGAAGAAGCTCCTGCGCGCGCGCAGCTTTAGCTGGCGAGAATAGGCTTTTCACCCGCTCGCAACTGCTGGTGGTCAGGACGTAACCACCCTTAACTTAATAGTCTTCTCCTTATAGCCTTCAGGCGTTATAACGAGTACGTCAATCCCGTCGCCGCTGCTGGAGTCCCTGGCGATGGCCGCCTTCATAGCCCTGACGGCTAGGTCCTCGGCCTGCTCGAGAGTTATGCCTTCCCTGTACTCGCTCTCCAACACTCCTAACGCCATTGTAGCGCCCGAGCCTACTGCTATGTAGTCCTCTTCAGTTATAGCGCCTACAGGGTCTAGCACGTATATTCTAGGCTTCCCGTCACCATTTACCCCGCCAACAATAGCCTCTACATAGTATGGGAAGAACTTACTGGAGTAGAGTATCGCTGATAGTAGTTTAGCTACCGAGCGTAGTGGCATGACCACGCCGTTCGTGGTCTCGTAGTATCTTATCTCGGCTTCGAGGATTTTTATGAGGCCATGCATGTCGGCGTAGAAGCCTGCTATTGCTATTCCTACTCTATCGGTTACTGGGTGCACTTTCTTGGCGTTCCTGCTTAGAATGAAGCCCCCGTAACTCATCCTCTTGTCGGCCGCTAGGACCACGCCTCCCTCAGCCTTTATCCCTAAGGCTGTCGCGCCGAAGAAACCCGCTGACATTCATAACCGCCCCTTCTATCGCCTGCTCCCTCTAGGGGGGTTCAAGTCCGGGGTTTAATGGTTTTACAGTAATGTGCATGCTTGACATCCGGTTACGGATCCCGTTTCCGGGCGGGCGGGGGAGCCCCTGAAGCAGAAGCAGTCCATTCTCTTTGATCAAATCCTCCAGGAAGCCCCCTTCATTGGTGGCCTGCTGTGTATAGGTGCCCCGCCTGTGGTAGCGCCAAGCTGGTATGGGACCACATGAGCGGCTACGTGGTCTGCAGCCTCTGCGGCACTGTAGTCGATGTGATCATTCACGAGGGCCCTGGTAGAAGTGATGCAGACCAGTACTGGGCCCCTGAGTCTGTGGGAAACGTAACCGGGCAGAGACAGGCTCACCCGCCCAGAAGGAGGAGCATGAACACAATACTTGCGAGCCCAGAACCTGTAAATGACCATGAAGAGGTCGCCGTCTCAGTTTACATGGCCGCCCTTAAAGCAGGCCTACCAGCACGGCGGGCGTTAAGGCTTGCTAGGAAAGCTTCGGGTCTTTCGGTGAGGAGCATTAAGAGCGCACTGGCCAGATATAAGGCCTAGAGTGGGTGCAGATACACCTCCAGGGTAGATAATGGCTGTAGAGGAGACTTGGGACCCAGCGTCGAGGGCCAAAAGGATACACGTGCCTACATACGATGAAGTATTAGAGAAGATCGGGTCGAGATATCCAAGGGGTAAGGGTAAGAAGCCCTATGAGAGAGAAATAGCCAGGCTTCAAACAGTTTACAACATCATTATAGCTAAGACTAACTTCATAAGAGACCTACTTAATATTCTGGACACTCTCCACCCCTTCTTCTGGAGATTAATAGAGATAGAGTTTAACAGGAAAGACATACACACGGCAATCAGGTGCATAGCAAAGTCAAGGAAGCTAGCCGGGGAATTCTGGGAGAAATATCGGTTCCTTCTGATGGCCGCGGAGAATAGAAGAGAGCTAGAGAGGATCTCCGCCGAGGCCAGAGGGCGCATGCTCTCTCAGCTCAAGAAGTGCAGAAAACACTTGGCACTCCTCAGGAGCCTAGTCATCTTCCTCTCCGATCTCCCAGCGATCGATCCGAATCTCCCCACGGTAATAGTGGCCGGGCCCCCCAGCTCCGGTAAGTCAACATTCGTTAGAAGCGTTTCAAGGGCCAAGCCTAAGGTTGCTTCATATCCATTCACCACAAGGGAGATCCACGTCGGACATTCCTTCATCGGCGACGTTAAGGTTCAGGTTATAGACACTCCCGGAATACTCGATAGGCCTATTGAAGAGATGAACCCTATAGAAAGGAAAGCTGCCGCGGCTCTAACCGAGATAGGAGGCGTCGTACTCTTCCTCCTAGACCCAAGCGACGACGCGTATATGGAGCTACCACGCCAGGTAGGCCTAGCGAGGAGCGTGAGGAAAATCGCGAGTAATAAGCCACTACTGGTAGCTGTCAACAAAGCTGATATAGCTCCTAAAGAGAACCTTAAGGAAGCCTCCTCGGCCTGCCAGGCTCTCGTTGAAGAAGGCGTAGCTGAGAAGTGCCACCCCAGACTGTCAGCTGTAGACCCCGAATCCGCTAAGAGGGTTTTAGAAGAAGCCTTTAAATTATTCAAGAGCAAAGGCGCTTCTCAAGTTTAACGTGTGACACCTAAGCCCTTAATTAATGCTTTGAAAGGATTCCCTATGTCACCGTCTACTTTGTAGCTGAATTCACCAACGATGGCCTCGATCAACTTGAGGACTGTCCAAGCATGCATTGTAAGCTTTGCCCCCGTGAACTCGCTAGTTCCGCTGGCCAGCGCGGCGTAGACTATCACCATGTCGGACATGTGTCGATCCAGAGCCGCACCAGTCCTTATATCCTCAACGAGTTTAGTTGCCGCCTCCTGGCCCACAATCTCGGCGCGCTTACCCTTAGCTCCTAAAGCGTCTCCACCCATAACGCTCCTCTGAAAGACGGCGTAGACGAGGATCCCGCTTCCTGGCCCTAGATGAGGATCCTTGCCAGGCTCATACCATTCCAAGTCAATTTTTGCCTCCACGCCGAGCTCTCGCTTTATGACGTCGACTGCAGCCCTAGCCTGTCTCTCGGCTACGTGCTTAGGCAGGCGCACAGCATGACTTAACCCTTTGACTTCTAACAAGCTACCGCGCTCCACTATCCTGAATGGCTTGAAGCCTCCCGGCGGGTCCTCGACTCTAACCCTTACTATCCCTCCGCCCCTAGGGTAGTGGCCCCTACGCTTAACCTCAATGCTAACGTTGTAACCTATGCTGTTTAAGAACCAGGTTAGCACGTTCCTGACGTAGTCAATGGTTGGAGCCATGGGTACATCTGTGCCTCCTGTTATCGTCAAGTCAACGGGCTCTGGGGCGTAGGCGAGGACTGGTAGTAATGCTTGCAACACGAGCGGCACGCTACCAGCTGTGCCCACGTCAAACCTGTACGAGCCCCCACGGATGGTGCCAGGCCTAAACGTGAGCTCCATGCTACCTACGCGGGCTCCCTCAACCCTTGCCCCGGAGAGCTCAGCTATCGCCTTAACCGCTGTTAGGTGCTGAGGCCTAAGGCCCGGATTCTTCCTCTTAGCCCTAATATTGTAGATCTTGACTGGTATACCCAAGACAGCGCTGAGAGCTACAGCTGTCCTTAGTATCTGGCCTCCTCCTTCCCCCATGGAGCCGTCTATAACAGCAAGCCTAGCCAAGCCTCTATCACCCTACCTCATCGGTTTCGGAGAGCCTCTTGAGCCTCTCCGCGAAGCCTATCCTATCCAATTCCTCGAGAAGCCTCTTAGGCAGGCAGTCACGCCATTCGCTCTTACCCTCAAGTATCATTGCTCTGATCTTCCTGCCGCTGCACAGGCTTCTCTTAAACATTGGCGGCTTATACGCCACGTAACCCATCTCTTCGAAGAGTATCCGTACCAGTGGGTTCCCCGAAACTACGCCCTCAAATGGTGGAAGGAGCATTTTCAAGTATTGAACCCACACAGCATTCATCTGTATATCCATAACTGGCACTAGGTAAACCCGCTCCTTCCACGCTTTCAACTCTTCATTGAGAAGCAGGCTTAGCAGGTGGAACCTCTCGCCAGCCGTTAGCGGGTTTTCCAGGGTATGACTTTCCTGAGCTGAGCCTATCACCACAATTACTTCATCAGCTAACTCTAGAGCGTACTCAATGAGTTTCACGTGCCCCATGTGAGGAGGCTGAAACCTACCGGGGACCACCAGCCTCTTATGCCTGGCCATAGCCCACGCACCTCTGGCTACAGCGTACGGGGCAGCCTCTCCCCGACCCCCTAGAGCCAAGGGTGTGACGTTGAAGCGAAGCATATTTGAAGTGAAGGTCTCAGGTGACGCTTTGAGGCTAGCCGAGCGCTACGGCTATCTGCCTTACATGATTGAGAGGTACATTAACTTATTCGGCGACATAATGGAAGTGAAGGATTTCCTTGAAGCCAACGAAGAGCCCATGCCCGAGACTTTCAGATGCAATAGCTACCTGATAGACTGCCGTGAACTTGTAGAAAGGCTGGAGTCTAAGGGTTTTATCTTGGAGAGACTCCCCTTCACGAGCCATGGTTACGAAGCTTTGGAGGCTCCTATATCTATAGGCGCTACCCACGAGTACATGCTTGGCTACTATTACGTCCAAGACCCGGCGAGCATGCTGCCCGTCCAAGCCCTTGACCCTAGGCCAGGCGAGTTTATACTCGACTTGGCAGCAGCTCCTGGAGGTAAAGCGACCCAAATACTTCAGGTTACAGGAGACCAGGCACACCTTCTAGCCGTGGATGTATCAAGAACAAGACTGAGGGCTCTACGCAGCCATATGCAGCGTATGGGCTTCAAGAATTACCTTGCGTTGAGGGCTGACGCGAGAAGACTGCCTAATAATATTAAAGCCGATAGGGTCTTGCTTGACGCGCCCTGCAGTGGTGAAGGGGTTATAAGGAAAGATCCGTCGAGGAAGACGAGTAGAACCTTGGAGGATCTAGAGTTTCTCTCTGAGCTTCAAACCGAACTCCTTAACGCCGCCCTAAATCACGTGAAATCCGGTGGTGTCGTGGTTTACGCCACATGCTCTGTCGGCGTTGAGGAGAACGAATACGTTATAGACAGGCTTCTCGAGGCAAGAGATGATTTCAGAGTCGAACCTTTAGACGCCATACCTGGCGCGCCTGGAGTAACGGAGTATATGAAAGTAAGGTTTGATGAAAGCTTGAGATTTTGCAGGAGACTCTATCCACACCTCCATGGCACAGAAGGCTTCACAATATGTATGCTAAAAAAGAGGTGACGAAGAGTTGACGAAAATCTATAAAGGTCTGCCTAGGAAGCCTAGGCTCAGGCCCGCTAGCGATTATGAAAAGGGTGTCATTGACTCCTTTGCCACAATGCTAGGGGTTAAACCCGAAGCTGTATATGTTGAACTATACGTTCTTGAGGTGCCAAACGCGGCTTACGTGGATGCCTTCGACGTTCCCCACGGGATTGCAGGAGTGCTCAAGGGCCTCGAAGCCGTTTACTCCGCTGGGTTCTACCTTGGAATGATTAGGGGAAACGAGTTTAAGCCAGGTCTCCCCTTGGCTCGTAGACTTTCCCGTCTCTGCGGCTATACACTTAGATGCCATATAGTGGATTCCCATGGAGAGAAGATATTCCTCTACGGGCGTGAGGTGTGGGAGGAACATGTTAAAACGTGGGGTGAGGACTTCTCGGTCGTTGTAAATGAGTCTAGGGAGCCCCTCGGCTGGGGTATAGTTAAAGCTAAGAGGGGGAGGCGCGTGCTCGTGCCTAGCGTGGACCTCGGATGGTACTTAAGGCGGGGTGGATGACTCGTGGCTTTAAAGAAGGGCGACTTCGTATTGATCAATTACACGCTATGGGCTTTGGAGGATGGCGAGGAGAAGATCATAGACACCACTGTAGAGGAGGTGGCTACAAAGCACAACATATACGATGCCGAGAAAAGGTATGGACCTACTTTAGTCGTCATAGGCAAGTCCGCCCTCCTACCGGCCGTCGAGAAGGTCTTGCCCGAGATGAATGTAGGCGAGAAGAAGGTGATCATAGCCGAACCCAAGGATGCCTTCGGTGAGAGGGATGAGAGCTTAGTGATAAGGCTCCCCAAGAAAGCCCTACGCCAGAGGAACATTACGCCAGTCGTGGGCATGGAGCTTGAGGTAGGTGGAAGGCGTGGAGTTATAGTCAGGGTTACAGAGAGGTTCGCTTACGTGGACTTCAACCATCCCTTAGCTGGCAAGAAGGTGAAAATAGAACTAGAAGTCGTGAGAAAGATAGAGGAGCCCAGCGAGAAAGTAAAGTATCTGGCAAGCAGGTGGACCGGGATCCCTGAGAACGAGGTCAATGTGGAACTCAAAGAAGGCGAGGCCCTAGTCAGGTTCCCTGAAGGTATATTAGGTGTTCGAGACTTAGAAGCGAGGCTAATGAGGTTCATAAGCGACATCGCCGACTTAATCGATGAAGTGAAGAAGGTGACTATCACGTTCACCGTCGAGATACCTAGAGAAGAGAAGGCTGGAAGTGAGGAGGAGGCCAGCACAGAGGCTAAAACGGTGGGTGAAGAAGGCAAAGCAGAAGAGGAAGTTAAGGAAGAGGCGAAGTCTGAATAAGTATTAGTGTGAATGTTTTAGCAGCCCAGCTTCAGTCAATTACACCGGTTACTCTTGCAAGCCTCTCAGCTGCTTCCCAGGTCAGTCCCCTCTCGCCCAGGATAGTATATCGGTCTCTGACTTTAACTGCATTGACGAGAGCCTCAATAACGTCCACATCCTTAACTCCTAGATCTCTTGCTGTAACTGGTGCGCCTACACGTTTAAGTAGCCTTCTTATCATCCTCCAATTCTTTCCATGCAGGTAGCTCATCATTATGGTTCCAACCCCGACTAGCTCACCATGTAGCGGTGGGTTGGAGAGGAGCATTGTCATGGCGTGTGCGAAGAGATGCTCGGAGCCGCTTGCTGGCCTTGAGCTGCCTGCTATGCACATAGCTACACCGCTGCTAACTAGTGCTTCGAGCAGTACTCTCAGGCCTTCCGGGGTCCACGACGAAATCTCGTCTATGTGCGCTGCTACGTGGCGAGCAGACATCAAGGCGAGGCTAGCAGCGTAGGCTCCGTAGTACTCTCCCTTAAGTTTATGGGCGAGCCTCCAGTCTAGGACGGCTGTGAACTTACCCACTATGTCGCCGACGCCGGCTATATTGTACCTTCTCGGGGCCTTGGCTATCACGTCTACGTCTATTAATATGAGTGCCGGGGCCTTAGCGGGCCTGGAAACGGGCTTGTCGAAGCCCCTCAAGCTAGCGAATGGACTTGTGATTCCGTCGTGCGATGCCACGGTGGGGATACTAGCAAAGGGCTTACCTGCTTTCGCCGCTGCATACTTTGCGACGTCGATCGATTTGCCCCCACCCAGCCCTATAACAGCGTCCACGTGATCCCGCGTGGCTTCTTCGGCCACCTCGTCAGCCTCGTCGACGGTGGGTGCTTTCACCTCTCTAACCCAGACGGTGAAACCTTCATCCTCCAGGCTCTCCTTGAGTCTTGGGTATACGGCAATCCTGACATGGGGGCCTGTGACGACGAGTACGGATTCAGCGCCCCCCAAGACCTGCCTTGCATGGAAGCCAGCCTTGTCTATGACGCCACTACCTACAACTATACGCCTCGGGAGATCTATCACGTGAGGCGTCGCCATAGACCAGCATCCACCCAACTAAGCTCTAAGGCGCGTGTAGTGGTAAAAGGTCTAAACCCCGGGCGACCACGCACAACGCTGGATACATGGGGGAGAGACTGGTTGGACGAGTACATCTACCCAGGCAGGACATGGAGCAGAGTTAGCCCAACGCCTCCTAAAGGCGCAGAGCCCTTCCACGGCACTACAACCGTTGGCCTAATAGCCGGTGACCACGTGATTCTTGCTGCAGACAAGAGGGCCACGGCGGGATTCTTCATCGCTAGCAGGAAAGTGAAGAAAATAGTCAAGATAACAGACTATGCCGCCATGACCATATCGGGGCTAGTAGCAGATGCTCAGACTCTCGCAGAATTCGTAAGGGAGGAAGCCAGGTTCTACGAGCTTACTTACAATGTCAAACCAACCGTGAAGTGGATAGCCAACCTACTATCGACTATACTCTTCTCCTCCAAGTGGTTCCCTTACATAGTACAGCTTATAGTGGGGGGCTACGACGTTAAGCCAAGAATATACACGCTCGACCCCTACGGCAGCGTGACCGAGGAGAAATACACCGCTACAGGCTCGGGTAGCCCCGTGGCCATAGGTGTCATCGAGAGCGAGTATAGGGAAGACCTGACTCTTGATGAGGCCATGCATCTGGCCGCTAAGGCTGTTAAGGCCGCAACGCTCAGAGACGTAGCCTCCGGCGATGGTGTAGACGTACTGGCTATTGGGAAGGATGTGATGATAGAAAAGTTTATACCCCTAAAATAACCTCCAGGACTACACCCGGACGCCCGGGGGGCCATTCCTGCCTATTCGAGGAGTGTAGGAGCCTCCCCGGGGCTAGTGCGGCGGTGAAGTTTGAATAAATGGTTAAGGGTGGCACTGAATTGGCCTCACACGCTAAGAGCGGTGTAGCCGCTAGTGGTCAAGAGCTAAGGAGCCTCATAATAATGAAGATTTACAGGGAGCTCGGAGGCGCCGATGTGGTATCCATAGAGTTTGAGGGCCCTGAGATCGCCGTGTATGTAAGGAATCCGAAGTTCATATTAGAGAATGAGAATAAGATCAAGGAGCTAGCTAAGGAGCTAAGGAAGAGGGTTGTCGTGAGGACTCACCCGGATGCCAGGAAGCCTAAGGAGTATACTAAACGCTACATAATAGAGCATGCCCCGGAAGATGTGGTCATTGAGAGCTTCATATTCGATGATGTCCTCGGAGAGGTAAGGGTTCTAACTAATAAGCCGGGGAAACTAGTCGGTAAGGGGAAGTGGTTCGCTAACACAGTACTCGCGGAGACAGGCTGGAGGCTTGTCTCGTTCCGGTCTCCACCTCCCCCCTTCTCAAGCAAAGTAATACTCCACGTCTTCACGTGGGTTGAGCATAAGGAGAAGGCCAAGGAGAGAAGGAGAGCGCTAAAAGAGGCTGGAGAACGCATATTCAGGGATACAATATATTCGACACGCCACGTAAGAATCATAGGCCTAGGTGGCTTCGGAGAAGTCGGCAGAAGCGCCATACTCCTGGACACCGGTGAGAGCAAGGTTCTACTAGACGTCGGTGCCGCACCCGACGGCGTTGGGGATAACATGTATCCAAGCTTTAACGTGCCTGAGTTCCTCGTCGACGAGCTAGACGCCATAGTGATAACCCACGCCCATATAGATCATATAGGTATGGTGCCACTGCTCTTTAAGTACGGCTTCAGAGGACCTGTTTACACGACCCCACCAACCCGCGACATAATGTATCTGATGTTAGAGGACTTCGTGAAAGTATCAAGCGAGCAGACAGGCTACGCTCCTTACTCAAAGAAAGAGATCGACACAATGTTTAGCCGCATAATAACCGTTGACTACGGAGTCGTAACCGATGTAGCCCCCGACGTAAAGCTGACATTCTACAATGCGGGCCATATACTGGGTAGTGCTATGGCTCACCTTCATATAGGCCAGGGCAAGCATAATGTGCTGTATACGGGTGACATAAAGTACTATAAGGTCAAGGGGGACCAGGCCACTAGAATGCTCTCACCAGCCCATACTCAATTCCAAAGAGTCGAGACGTTGATTATTGAATCCACTTACGGTGCCACGGAGCAGCAGCCAAGGCATGAGGCCGAGGAGGAGTTAATCAAGACAGTGAACGATGTGTATAAGAGGAAAGGCAAGGTTATGATACCTGTAATGGCCGTTGGCAGGGCCCAGGAGATCCTCCTAGTTCTGAGCAAGGCCGTAGAGGAGGGCAGGATCCCCTCAGACATGCCTATATACATTGACGGCCTTATATTCGAGATAACCGCTATACACACAGCCTACCCCGAGTGGATGGCTCCCCAAGTCAAGAATGCCATACTGAGGGACGAGAAGAACCCCTTTGCTCCCCCCAACCTGGTCCCAGTTCATGACAGGAACAAGAGGCAGGAGGTCATATGGAGTAAGGAGCCAGCCATCATACTAGCGACGAGTGGCATGATGACTGGCGGCCCCATAAGAGAGTATTTCAAGTACTTGGCGGAGGATCCGAGGAATGCTCTTATCTTCGTAAGCTATCAGGCCCCGGGTACTCTTGGCAGGAGGATCCGGGACGGCGAGCGCGAGATACATGTGGACGATGATGGCAGGATAAGGGTGGTGAAGATAAACCTGGAGGTCAAAGCTATCGAAGGCTTCAGTGGCCATGCGAGCAGGAGCGAGCTACTTTACTTCCTCAGGCACCTCAACCCCAAGCCCAGAACAATCATACTCAACCATGGCGAGCACGCAGCCCTTACTGCTATGTATAAGGCTATAGCGAGTAGGTGGGAGAAGCTAGGGTTCCCTTCACAGCCAGAGATCCTCATCCCCGATAACCTGGAAGCCGTTAAGGTATACCCAAGAACGTTAAGAGTAAGGACTTAACCTAGGAGTGTGCAGGCCTCCCATACGTCATCGCCGACATGGTGAATGTTCTCGGCAACCTTACCCTTACTCCTCGACTTCACCTTCTCACGTATCACCGCTGCATTCTCCAATGCACGGGCCACAGCTACAGCAGCACCCGTCTGCTCATCCACAATAGCGACCACGTTGCCCGCTTCGAATTCGCCTTCAACTCTCCTAACGCCGGGAGCCATAAGGTCGGCGCCGCGGGCTACGGCTTTAGCCGCGCCCCGGTCGACGACTAGCCTCGGAAGCCATGAGGCTCCATGCTTGAGGAGGCATCTAAGCGTGGGTATCAGGTCTTCCTCTTCCTCGTAGAGGCAGGGAACGCCGTCGACTATGTATATCGTTATTCCGTCGACGACCGCTAGCTCCGCCTCATCGAAGGCTAGAGGGATACCAGGGTAGAGGGACTTGACTCTCTCAGACAGCCTCTTCCTCTCCTTCTTCGAGAGGGGGTGCCTCCGCGTCACCCTCAATCCGACTCCCTAACCACCATCAGCGTGGAAGGCATATAAGCTGGTAGCGCTTCGGGTCTTATGCGGTTGGACTCTCTGGAGTGGAAGCCCGAGAGGCTTAGAGGTGCACCAGGCCATGCCGACTGATACGTTTAAGATGCTCGCGGAGTACCTCGATTCAAACGTGCTCGTGAAGTTGAAAGGGGGCAAGCTCATAAAGGGCACTCTCAAGAGCTACGACCAACATCTCAACCTAATATTAGCCGACGCGGAGGAGCTAGATGAAAAGGAGCCGCGCAGCCTTGGAACGATACTTGTCAGGGGAGATAACGTTGTACTAATAAGCCCCGCGCCGAAGTAGCTTGCTAGGGGGTGTAGGATATGGTTAAGGGCACCACGTCATTCGGAAAGCACGGCAGGAGCAAGACCCATATAGTATGCAGGAGGTGCGGCAGGAGGTCATTCAATGTAGCTAAAGGCTACTGCGCAGCCTGCGGCTTCGGCAGGACAAGGCGTATACGCCGCTATAGCTGGCAGAGAAAGAAAGTCAACCGAGTCAGGATATGGTAGTCATTCTAATAGCCCGCCTCCCACGCCTCCAGAACCACCGGTGTCCTACCCGTGGAGGCGGGTCGCTTCAAGAGGAACCTTGAGAAGCTCCTATCCCTCGCCGAGGTCTCAGGCATCGACACCCTAGTCCTGGCTGGCAAGGCCAACTTAGAGTATGCCACAGGCCTAAGGGAGCCTTCGGGCGCGCTAGTGGCCTCTAGGGACTGCGGGGCCGTGGTGCTAACCAGCCTCTTAGACTATGATAGAATAGCCGTGCAGGCCCCTCGCTGGCTGGACGTAAAGGCTTTCTACCGTGGAGGCGAGGAGGCGATAGAGCCGCCGATACCCAGGTCTGACATAATCAAGGGATCCTTGTTCGAGGCACTCTCTTTCATCTTAAAGTCTTGCAACGCCAAAAGAGTTGGAGTGGACCTAGACTGGGCCCCTAGAGACACCGACAATTCTCTAAAAAGCAAGGCCGGGGTTGAAGTCATCGACTTCTCTAAGGAAGTGCGCAAAGCGAGGAAGGTTAAGGAGGACTGGGAGGTAGAGCTAATAATTAAGGGGGCTCGACTCGCCGAGTCCGCTCTTAAGAGGCTCCTCGACGAGATTAGCGAATCTTCCACAGAGGCCTACCTTGCAGGACTAGTCTACTGGCACATACTCTCTTCAGGAGGGTGGGGCGAGGCGTTCCCCACGATAGTCGCGTTCCACGAGAACACCGCTTACCCTCATCATACCCCCACGACTAGGAGGCTTGGAGACTCCGGCGCTGTACTAGTGGACCTTGGAGCCCGCTGGGGCGTGTATAGGAGCGACATGACTAGGAGCCTTTGGTGGGGCAATGGAGGATCCCGCTATAGAAGGCTTGTTGAAATCGTAGCTCAGGCTCAAGGGGAGGCGATAGATGTGGTCGAGCCCGGCGCTAAGGCTTGGGAGGTAGATAGGGCCGCTAGGCTCAGGCTCGAGAAGGAGGGCTTATCGAGGTACTTTATACACGGCTTGGGCCACGGCGTCGGCGTAGAAGTCCACGAGGAGCCATACCTGAGGCCGGGGAGTAAGGAGGAGCTGGAGCCGGGCAATGTGGTCACGATCGAGCCTGGGGTCTACATGACGGGCATCTACGGTGCTAGAGTAGAGGACCTCGTACTCGTCACAAAGAAGGGGAGAAGGGTCCTCACGAGCTTCTCCAGGCTCATACTATAAAGCCCCCATAGGCAACATGTAATGCTAGGGCCGCGGCTATGCCTGGCGCTCTCGAGCCGACGCCCTAGGGATGTGGGGAGTAACGGGTCTGAGTAGGCCGCGGCCGCATCACGGCTCGAGCGTGGGGCCTGCGCTTTGAGAGTCGCCGTTGTCGGCGGAGGCTTCTGGGGGCTAGTCTCAGCCCTCGCACTCGCGAGGAGCGGCTTCAACGTTCTTCTCCTAGAAGAGCATAGGAGGGTGGGGATCCCGGAGCACTGCACAGGACTGGTGTCGAGGCGTGTACTCGACTACATAGGCCCGCCCGTCGTGTCAAGCGTGGTAACCTGGTATTCCCGCTTCAAGTTGTGCGGGCCCTCGTCCTGCATGTCCATTGAGCCTGAAGGGGGAGTCTACAAGATCGATAGAGTAGCCGTGGAGGAGAGGTTAAGGGAAGAGGCGGAGTCCGAAGGCGTGAAGGTTAAGCTCGGAGTCAGAGTCAAGAGTGTTGAGCCCTCGGGGTCTCTCGTATGGCAGGGGGGCTCAGGCTCCTTCCACGCCATAGTGATAGCCGAGGGGGCTACTGGCAGGCTCCGCCGTAGGCTGGGTATAGGCTACGCTGGAGGCTTCATCTACGGGGTAAACACTTTAGTAGATGGGTGCCAGGTCGAGGTTAATCAGGGCTTCACAGTGCTATTCCATGGTGAAGCCCGGGGTTTATTCTCATGGCTTGTACCTCTCCCCGGAGGCTTATGCATAGTGGGAAGCGGGTCCCGGGATCCTCGCCAGCTACCGAAGGCCCTGGAGTCCGGGAGGAGGCTGCTCGGGATCCCTGGAAGCCCCAGTATTTCCAAGTCATATGGGGGCCCCCTACCTTTAGATGGCCCTGCTCGCAGGTTCCGAATCGGAAGGATAGTTGTTGTGGGGGACGCTGCCGGCCTAGTCAAGCCGCTGACAGGTGGAGGCCTCTACCCGGCGGCAGCTTTCTATCGTGAGGCGCTGAAGGCTCTGAGGGAAGGGGACCCCGCATCCGCCTTGATGTCTGCTGCTGAGAGAGTAGCAGGGATTCTGGCGCGACAGGTCAGGGCCGCGAGGATTCTAAGGAAGAATCCCTGGCTGGTGGATTGCATAGTAAGGGCTGCCTCCGCGTCTCGGCTGGATGACGCGCTTAGAGGCCTGGTGGACTACGATTTGCACCATAAAATACCGATTAAGGCCTTAACCTCCGCTCCACTGAAAAGCGTCGGAGCGGGCTTTAGGGCTTTGGCCAAGTGCCCCGGCTTGGTGGCTCTGCTGGCCGGCGCCTTACTGGCAGGCTTCCTGGATGGGGTGAATAGGCGTGTCGAGGGAGCCCTCCACGGTGGATTTAGCTAGGAGGCTGGGCTTCATAAAGCCGGACCACGTGATCGTGCCTGAGGCTCCTAGAGAGGGACCAGTTGCGGTCTTCAACCCTGCGATGGAGGTGGCAATGGGTAGGGTGATGCTATACCCGAGGATAGTGACGGGATATTACAGGTACGTTAGCGCCATTGGCAGGGTAGAGTTTGACCTGGCTAGCGTCCTTGACGGGCTGAGGCTTGAGAGGAGGAGTCTTCGCATCCAGCTGGAGATCACTCCGGGGTCCTGGGCTGATTTCTGGGGGGCTGAGGATCCCCGTCTAACCAAGGTTGGAGGGACAAGGGTTCTGACTTACGCTGGTAGAACCGCCGCATTCTTCACGGGGGAGGGCCCTCGAGTGGTTCCAGTCGTTGCAGTCGAGGGAGGCGACGGCTGGGAGAGAGTGGGCTACGTCCTAACCTCCAGGGCGGAGTTTGATAAGGACGCGTTCATAGTTGAGTGGGAGGGGTCTCTTTACCTGTTCCACAGGCCAAGCATTGGGGGCAGGCCTGTACTGGCGGTGACGCCTATCAAGGAGATCCCTCGGGGTATCCTGCGCGTGGACCGCATCGAGCCGGTCATGGAACCCGAGAAGTGGGAGAGTAAGCTGGGCTGGGCAGCGCCACCTATACCAGCCGGTGGAGGGCTACTTGCGCTAGTACACGCCATGGACCGGGATCCCGGAGTCTACAGGGTATTCGCTGTTATACTGAAGAGGGACGGCGGCGGCTTGAGGGTTGCCGAGTACACTAAGACCTACATAATGGAGCCGAGGGAGCCCCTCGAACGCTTCGGGGACAGGCCTTACGTAGTTTTCCCCACAGGTGCTGCTCCCGTGGACGGGGCTCTTCTTGTAGCCTACGGGGCCGCCGACACGGCTACAGGCCTCGCGTTAGTCCCCGGTGACGAGGTAATGGCTCTCATGGTTCCGGCCGATTAACCTTGTAAGCTATGTTTGCTCGTTACACAATAAGGGCTAATACGTAAAAAGTTCTAGTGCACAGTAATTACTGGGGTGAACACCTATGCTCCTCCCTAAGAAGAAGCTCCCCGTCCTGGCTAGGGACGTGATGAGCGCGCCTCCGCTAACAGTTGACGAGAAGACTCCACTTAAAGAAGTAGCACAGAAGATGTGTGAGGCCAAAGTCGGGAGCGCATTAGTGGTTGACAGCAAGGGTAGGCTCACAGGGATAATAACGGAGAGGGACATGCTCTGCTTTATGGGCAAGGAGGGTAGTGCGGACACACCAGTCTGGATGGCTATGACGGAGAACCCGATAACAGTACATCCAGACACGCCGATAGACGAGGTCATAGATAAAATGGTCAACGCTGGCATACGACACATCCCGGTAGTCGACAAGGACGGCAAACCCCTGGGGGTTATCAGTGTAAGAGACATACTAGGACTTCTACGGCTACTGGCCAGGCTTATGGGCTTCAAGTAACAGTTATACAGGCCCCTTAGAAACCTTCCTTCTTTTCACTTCGGCAAGCCTCTCCTATACAGTAACGAAGGCTTCCAACGCCATAGGATTTGATGGTGCGGGGGGTGGGATTCGAACCCACGCCGGCCTACGCCAACGGGTCTTGAGCCCGCCCCCTTGGGCCGCTCGGGCACCCCCGCGCCGTTGTCTATGTATGGGTCCTG
>JALURD010000160.1 GCA_027057815.1 Acidilobaceae archaeon
GTCGAGGTCCCGCTCTACAGAACTAAGAGGGGTAGGATAGTCAAGACTCTACTGAGTAGCGCCTGCAGAATGGACTGCCTGTACTGCCCGTTCTCGAGGCACTGCAGGGTTCCTCGGGAGGCTTGGAGGAGGGAGAAGCTAGTCAGGGTGGTGTTGAGGGCTTGGAGGAGGGGCCTGGCTGGAGGGCTGTTTCTGTCCAGCGGCATCTACGGGGATCCAGAGAGGGTCGTCTCGGATATGCTGGAGGTAGCGTGGGAGCTGAGGGAGAGGGGCTTCACGGGATTCCTCCACCTGCGCCTCATGCCTGGGACACCCTTCAGGTTGGTGAGGGAGGCTGTGAGAGTCGCGGATAGGCTGGGGTTAAACCTGGAGGCCCCGGGGCCCTCGCATTTCTCCGAGATAGCGCCGAGCAAGGGAGGGTGGAGCGTTGACCTTCTCTCTAGGCTTCTATATGCTGCAGGGACTGCTGGGGATCCCTGGAGGGTGGACACTCAGCTAGTCCTAGGTGCGTCAGGCGAGACCGATGCAGAGGTTGTGGGCCTCACGGCGAGGCTCCTAGAGGCGGGTGTCGGGGTAGTGCACTACAGCCCCTACAGGCCCATACCTGGGACCCCTCTGGCAAGGAGGATCCCCAAAGGAACCCCCAGGTGGAGGGCTATGCTTCACTACCAGGCGTGGGCGCTCATGCGTTTCTACTACTACACCCTCAGCGAGATAGGGGACGCGATGGACGAGCGGGGCATGTTCAAGGCGACCCGAAATTTGAAGGATCTCCTGGCTAGGCTGCACCCAGAATGGTACCCGGTAGACCCCGAAGAGGCCAGCTACAGGGAGCTACTCCGAGTCCCCGGAATAGGGCCAAGGAGTGCAAGAGAGATAATCAAGGCCCGAGAGAGCGGATACCGCGTCACACCAGCACTCCTCAGAAGAATCCTAGGCTCCAGGTACCAGAGGGCAGCCATGTACCTAGATGTCAAGGGCTTGAGGGTTATCTAGCCAGGGCCCACCGGGGATCCCCGGGAGGCGTGGGTGTCGCCACGAATGCGGTGCAACGCCAAGGTGGAGGCTGGTAGGGGTCTAGCCGAGCAGTTCCGCGAGTTCATCGAGGAGGCCAGGATCCTGGGGGTTGGAACAGGCTCTACGGTGAAGGCTGCCCTGGGGATCCTCCACGAGCAGGGCCTCCTGGACGGGAAGGTCTTAGTAGCCTCCAGCGTCGCCACGGCCCTGGAGCTGGCGAGGCTCGGCTACAGGCCTATAATGCCGGGCGTCGTGTCAAGCGTAGACTTCTACTTCGACGGGGCTGACGAGGTGGACCCCGCGGGCAACCTGTTGAAGGGTAGGGGCGCGGCTATGCTCGGGGAGAAGATACTAGCGGCCATGGCTAAGCTTAGAGTGTACGTAGTAGACGAGGGGAAGCTTGTTGAGAGACTGGGATCTCGCCGGCCCCTGCCAGTGGAGGTAGTCCCGTGGGCACTCTCATTCGTAGCAGCCAGGCTTGAAGGCATGGGATACAGGGTTGAGTACAGGGAGTCCAAGGGCAAGGATGGACCAGTAGTCAGCGACTGGGGAGGAGTAGTGCTAGACGTCTACACGGGTCCCATGGAGGATCCCCAGGCCGTGGATAGGGTGATATCGTCGATACCAGGCGTAGTTGCAACTGGATTGTTCATAGGCCTAACAGACCACGTGATAGTAGGGAGCAGCGCATGCAACTATCGGGTTCTCGACTTCACCGGCAAACCTTAGCTTTGCAGGAGAGCCAGCTGGAGAGGCTTAGACCGTCATGGAGTATTATGCATTCTTCCTCTAACATCTTAATTCTAATTGGGTGGACGAGATCATTGAGGGATAGGACTACGAGGTCTACTGGGAATGCTTTGGGCTTGGACTTAACAGCGGCTTCAAGGGTTCTCTTCCTCTAGGAAGTAGAGGAGCCTGGATAAGTCGTGTGTGAACTAGTGGACGCTGGTTAAGGCGGCCTGGAGCGCCTTCAGGTAAAGTTCCGCCGCTTGCTGGGCCTCAAAACATGAAGCCATGAAGCCCGGTGTACTCCCTCCTAGGCGTGCCTCTTAAGCTTCCCTCCTAGAGAACTCGTCTTCTTGGCCCAAACCTTGGGTAACTTCTTCAACGTGGGCTCCTTAGAAACTTGCGGATTGCAGGACTATTAACATTAGGGAGGCGTGAGGGATCCCTCTTCTCACCGGGGAGCAACTGGTGTGAAGGAGGATCCCAGGGACATCTCGGAGGCACTGTCCGGGAGTATCCCGGGGGAATTTGAGAGAAGGGCTCGGGAGGCCGGGCTCTCCTGGCGGTTCGTTAGAGTATCTAGGGATCCTGAGGTATGGATTTACCTGGGCGAGTCCGGGGATTACATAGTGATACCCGGACTCTACTGCAGCTGTCCCCGGTTCCAGCTCAGCCTAACCGCGGGGCCGCCCTATGGGTGTCATCACGTTTATGGTCTCAGAGTGGCGGTCAAGGAGGGTAGGTATAGGGAAGTAGAGGGACTAGACTTAGCTCAGGTTGTCCACGAAGTCTTCACAATGGGTAGGGCTGTATCTGTCAGGAGGATTATATTCACGAGCTAGCCGAGAATGTGTGCCATGACCACTATGAACGTGAACACGGCTGATAATATTATCACCGTGGTGGGGCTAATCTTAATCGCGCCCTCATACTCTTCATAGAATGATATAAGTCCGGCCGCACTCATGGGCCCACCTGTTCTCTTACGCCTGGCAGACATGCCCCGGGACCCCACGTTGCCGTTTACTCTCAGCACTATTAAAGGGTTAGCAGGGACTAGCTCGCCTCTCCCGGGTGGTCATGGTGGGCCTGGACCTCGCATGCATACAGGAGGCCATACGTAGGGCTTACCTCGAGAGGGACTCGGCTAGAGGCCTTTACGCTACTTTTGCCTGGTTCGTGGAAGAGGTTGGGGAGCTCGCGGAGGCATTGCTTGGTAAACGGGGTGGCGACGCTTTAAGGGAAGAGATAGCCGATGTATTGGCCTGGCTTTTAAGCATAGCCAACCTTGTAGGCGTGGATGTCGAGGAGGCGTTTAAGTCCAAGTACGCGCGTGACCTTGAGGCCGTTGGTGGTTGTAGAGGGTGCTCAGGCTCCGACGCCAGCGACTGAAGCTATGTACCAGTCTAGCTCCTCTAGATCCTTCCTGGAGACCTTGAAGGCCAGCCTGTGGGCCTCCTTCCTCTCTAGATTAACTGCCGCCACTGCAGTCACCCGTAATGTTAGGCGTCAGCCTAGGGTAATAAAGGGAAGCCTACGGCTTCCCCAGTCTATCGCCTAATCTGCACTGCTCAACCGGACTTGAAGGCCTCTATGAGGGAGGCCAGCTTCCCAGGATCCTCCTCAGCTAAGGTCCCAGTTACCAGGGCGTCCGCCCCGGCCTCCGCCAGCCTCCTAGCCGTTGAGGGGTCCCTCACCCCTCCTCCCACCACTATGAGTACATCGTCGAACCCAGTTTTGTCTAAGAGACGCCTTGACATGGCTACCGCCTCGGGGGGCACCGGGCGTGGGGCCCCGCTGCCGGCCTCCAGGTAGACTAGGGAGGCCCCGGTGAAAGCCCCCGCTAGGGCGTGAGCGGCCACTATCTCGGGGTACTCGTAGGGTATGGGCCTAGCCTTCCCCACGAACCCAGCCGCACCTCCGTGACCCACTATTATGTAAGAGGTTGGTATGGGCTCAAGCCCCATAGCCGCAACGACAGGGGCGGCCTGCACTTGAACACCTGAGAGGTAGTAGGGGTCCTCACTGTTGAGGAGTACCATGAAGAGGACGGCATCGGCCCTGGGTGTGAGCCCGTTCAGGTTCCCTGGGAAGAGTATGACCGGGAGCCCGCTGGCCTCCTTTGCAGCCTCGACGACTTCGCCTAGGCGGGGCTCGTAGACGCCTAGGGAGCCCCCTACTAGGATCGCGTCTGTCCCAGCCTCTCTCGCTATCCTAGCTATCTCAGCAGCTTCGCCTGGCCCAGCCTTGTCCGGGTCTATGAGGGTGAAGTGGAGCCTAGTATCTAACCTCCTCCTCCGTAGGTAGCTCAGCACCTTCCTCCTCTTCAACATTCTCAGCCTCTGAGCTCGCCTCATCAGCTGTAGCAGCCTCTAGGGCCTCCTCTAACTCGCCTGAGTGGGCCTTATCCACTACTATACCGTAGACGTCAACACGCTCGTAGACCTCAGGTACCTCCATGGTTAGGTTTAGACCGCAACTTCCACACCTCACTATCGCGATCTTGGTCGCTGGCTTGTCGTCGGATTTCTTGAAGTCTATGGTTAATGTGGGCTCGTGGCAAACGGGACAGTTGAAATACCTGGCTGGCCTCTTCACCCTCCTGACCACGCTAAGCTTTTTCCTTCTCTTCCTCCTCCTGGCCAAGCCATTCTTCACCCACGTCCCGGTCTAGTAGGGACTAGGCCTTTAAGCCTCAGCTCCCCCTGGCGCCCCCACGGTGTAGGCGATGGTTGAGTTCAAGGTTAAGGATACTGGCTTGGCAGGTGAGGGTAGGGTTACCATTGAGTGGGCAGAGATGCACATGCCTGTCTTGATGGCGCTCAGGCGCAAGTACTCTGGCGAGAAACCGTTGAGAGGAGTCACGGTGGCGGCGTGCCTTCACGTAACTAAGGAGACAGCGGTCTTGGTTAGGACGCTTAAGGCGTGGGGTGCAGAGGTCTACCTTGCAGCCAGTAATCCCCTATCAACGCAGGACCACGTTGCAGCGGCGCTTGTAGAGGATGGAATCAATGTCTTCGCCTGGAGAGGCATGAGTGAGGCGGAGTACTTCTGGGCTATAGAGAGGATAGCCTCCGCTAAGCCGGACATAGTAATAGACGACGGCGGAGACTTACACGTAACCCTCCACGAGAAAATGCCCGAAATAGCCAGGGACGTATGGGGGGGAACTGAGGAGACGACGACAGGCGTCATAAGGCTGAGGGCCCTGGAGAGATCGAGTAAGCTAGTATACCCTGTAATAGCGGTTAACGATGCATACACCAAGTTCCTCTTCGACAACAGGTATGGAACAGGCCAGAGCACAGTGGACGGCATACTCCGCGCCACTAACATACTCATCGCTGGGAAGACGGCTGTAGTAGCTGGGTATGGATGGGTAGGCAGGGGTATAGCTATGAGGCTCCGTGGCATGGGCGCCAGGGTCATAGTAACTGAGGTCGACCCAATAAGAGCCCTGGAAGCAGTCATGGACGGGTTTGAGGTCATGCCCATGAAGGAGGCCGCCAAGAAGGGGGACATATTTATCACAGCAACCGGTAACAGGGATGTCATTAGAAAGGAGCACATGATGCTAATGAAAGATGGGGCCATCCTAGCCAATGCGGGCCACTTCAACGTAGAGATAAACATTAACGACCTTGAGGCCTTAGCGGTCTCAAAAAGGAAGATTAGACCTTACCTCGACGAGTACAAGCTAAAGGACGGAAGACGCCTCTATTTACTAGCCGAGGGCAGACTAGTTAACCTGGTAGCAGCGGAGGGTCACCCAAGCGAAGTTATGGACATGAGCTTCGCAAACCAAGCCCTAGCCACGCTTTATATCAAGAATAATAGAGGTAAATTAGAGCCCAGGGTTTACAGGGTGCCTGAAGAGCAAGACAGGGAGGTCGCCATGCTTAAACTCAAAGTTATGGGAATCGAGATCGACGTTCTAACTCCCGAGCAGAAGGAGTACCTCTCCTCGTGGAAGTAGCACTCGCTGAAAGCTATAGCAGGCGGTTAGAGATAAAAGCCCGCACCCACAATAGCGGCCCACGGCCAGGGCCCGTAGCTCAGCCCGGTAGAGCGCCCGGCTCATAGCCGGGCGGAGCCGGTCCGCTCTGGTGGGACACCGGGTGGTCGGGGGTTCAAATCCCCCCGGGCCCACCAGCCTTCACCTTCGAATGCAAGTAATGCAAGTTAACCACTTAGCGCTATTGTAGCTAGAAGGTGTGGAAAAGAAGGTTAGACTCTGAGAGCTATTGAAGTGAACATTAATTTAAGGATAGAACGAGACTAGGATGTATATAGGATCTAGAATATTTTAATGCTCTGTCGGCCTTCCGCGCCCGCGCACTCTCGCTTTGACTGTTTCTACTGCAACCTCGGCGTGGCGCGCCATCTCCCTTAGTATGTCGTTCTTTGTTATCGTGCCTATCACTCTTCCCTCTTCGTCGACAACGGGTATGCCATCGACATTATTCTCTTTCATAAGTTCTATAGCCTTGAACACGTCATCCTTTGGTGATACGTACTGTTTCACAGGTACTGCTGCGTGTATTGCTAACAGTGGGGCTATAGTCACATACCTGGCCAGCTTTCGGCCGGCCCTAACTATTCTCCTTATCCAAATTAGTCTCCTGCTCTTCCTAGCCCTAAGTGCGTCCTCGAAAGCCACGAATGGCAGGCGGTTGGCTGAGATTACCCCTATGATTCTGGAGCCGTCGTAGACCGTCAGAGCGTCGAGGAGGAATGACTGCATCTTACGGATGGCGTGAGCGAGGCTATGGTGTGGGTGGACTATGCTTACTTTGCCGGGCATTATTACGTTCTCGACGAGAAGCCTCCCGGTCTGAGTCCTAGCGTATGCATCAACTAAGTCATCCTTGGTTATGAATCCTATTAGGTTGCCTTCCTCATCCTCGACTATTGCGACCTCGCTACCGCTTGAGAGCATGTCTAGGGCGACCTTCTCTAGAGGATCGTCAGCCCTAACCCTTGGTATCTTAGTATTCATTATGAAGTCTATGAAGAACTTATCGTAAACCCTCCTTCTCCAGATGGGTCCTTTCAGTGCTATAGCTTTCAGCATGTCAAATTTTGATACTACTCCGACTATCCTGCCGGCCTCGTCAACTATGAGGAGGTGGTTGACCCTTCTCCTCAGCATTTCCCTTCTAGCATGCTCGACGGTGTCGTTAACCGTTATCGCTGGCAGTTCGGGCTTGGCTACATCTTTGGCTGTCAGGCCTGAAACCACGTAAACCTCCTCAGCTTTAACTGCAACCTGCTGGAGTAGCTCCCCACTACTCCGGTAGAGGATCCTCTCCTCCTTGGCCACAGGTATAGGCCTCTGCACAGGCTTCGCTGGGGCGCGGCCAGGCTTCCTGCCCTCCAGGTATGCCTTAACTATATCAGCTTGCGTTACTATGCCCACTATTCTACCTTCATCGTCGACGACTGGAACGAGGGTGAAATCATTGGTGACCATCACGGAAGCCACGTCTTCGACTGTGCTCCCCAGCTCAGCTACAACAACACCTCTCGTCATTACTCTCCTAGCCTTGGCGGGCGTAACTATTTTGCCTGCACGGATCTCTCTATGGAACCTCCATCTGCCCTTTCTAATCAGGTCGAAGGGCGTAATGATGCCTATGGGGGTCTTGTCCTCCATGCTTCTGACCACTATGACAGCCGGGAGACCCTTGAAGACGAACTTGCTCCAAATCTTGTTTATGGGCGTGTCCGGCGTGACTATGTAGTCATCCAAGTCTTCTGTGGTCATGATTTCGGAGACTGTTTCAGCCTGAGGCTCATAGCCTAATCTTCTCAATGTATCAATAATATCTTTCATTGTTATAACTCCTACAAGGTTGCCATCATCGTCAACTACAGGGGCTTCGTAAACTCCGAAATCAGTCATGATTTTGAATGCTTCCTCTATACTCGTATCCGGCTTGAGCGTTGGGTGTTCTCTGGCCACGTCTTTAACTCTTAAATGTGATTTGGCGCTAGTCGGGATAATGGCTTCTATCCTTGTGAGAAAGCCTACGTATTTATCCTCTTTTTCACTCTTAACTATGGGGATAATTCTCTCTTCTGTTCTACGGAAGAGGCTTCTAGCGTGTATTAGCGGAGTGTTGGGATATACTTTGACCTCTGGTTTTCTCGAAGCATCAGCTACCCTGACCATTCCACTTCACCTCAGGCTGGTTAGAACCAACATTCTAGGGATAGACAACGCTATATAACCATAATCTCGGATTGTTGTCCTTTAATCCATGACCAGTATATGCGTTGTAATTGAGATAGTCTACGATTTGATAAATGCAATTTGGCTTGAAGCACTCTTCAAGGGTTGTATAGAGATATATGCCCCAAGAGCATCCTAATTACCCAGGCTGGGGTTCGCCAGCCCAACAACAGTGGCCGGTGCATTGAAACGCCAAGGCTGGGCTAGTGCGTGATAGAGGAGGTGTATGCGGTAATGAATAACGAAGCAGTGCTATGCCCTCGATGCAAGATACCCATGGATTACGTAATGGAGGCAGAAAAGGTTGGAGCAGAGAGGAGGCTAACACGTTACTACCAATGCCCTGCGTGTAGGACAAAAATACTAGATGAAAGGATAACTATAAAATCAAACACAAAATATCTAATTATCACAATACTAGACTACTCGTCAAACGGGTCCAGGCCAATAATATCGACGCCTAGAGAAAGAATTAGGAGAGGACCCTCTAGAGGGAGATCCCTAAGAGTAGTTAAACACACGGCAGGGATCACAGCCAAGTGATTACCCTCTTTTTTAATAATTTAATGGAACAAAACCTTAAAGACTCGTTATAGCATTGCACTTATATTTAATCACAGTGCATTCTAAAAAAAGGCAAACGCTGGGAAAGCTTGGGTGGAGGGAATGAAAGAGGCTGTCTTCACAGATAAAGCTCCTAAACCTGTAGGCCCGTATAGTCAAGCCATTATAGCTGGAGGCTTCATCTTTGTATCAGGCCAGATACCTCTAGACCCTGCTTCAGGCAAGCTAATAGAGGGTAGCTTCGAGGAAAAGGTCAAGAGGGTTATGGATAACATTAAGGCAATCCTCGAGGCAGCCGGGGCATCTATGGATGACATAGTCAAAGTTACAGTCTACCTGAAGGATATAAAGCTCTTCGCTGAATTTAACCGAGTTTATGCTGAATACTTCAAGGGGCCTCCTCCAGCGAGGGTAGTTGTCGAGGTCTCTAATTTGCCCTTAAATGCGGACCTTGAAGTTGAAGCTATAGCGTATATAGGCGGAAAAGAATGAGGAAGTCGTGCATTTATGAGAGCTGTTCTTTAGTTTTTTCGAGGGATATCCTGATTAAAGGGTAGTCCGCTATTATTACTATTCTTCCCCGGCTACCTCTTATCTCGATTTCATCTAGGCTACCTATAGAGTCGCCTAGTATATCGTTAAGTGCCTCTACTAAGTCGAGGGCTTTACTGGTGATAAGCTTAGCGTCCCGCCCATTGCCTGTCCAGTCGAGGAGGAATCCATCAGGATAGGAAGCAATTGCAATGACCTCTTCTGGACTAGACAGCGTAGTCCTCATCGGGACAGGCTGGGCTTCACTCACACGGATCACCATTACCCAGTTAATTAAATGTATTAGGATATGTTGGGTCAAGCGGGGTGATACCCTACAAGTACTGGTGTAATCAATAATTAAGCGCTCTTACAGTATTAACTGTGAGCCGGATGCAAAGGGACTCCCTCCGCCCTTTGGGTGATGAGTGGTTGGGTTTAGCCCTCAAGGTTAAGTCGTTTGTGGAGGACCTTAGGAGTGTGGTTAGGTATTACAGAGACGTGAAAGCTATAGCTAGGAGGATGTTCGTGACTAATAGTTTTGACGGAATACTGGCGGCTATAGGCGTTGATGTCGGAGGGTTCTCGTCTAATGTTGACCCAGCCATTATAGCTATGGGTATAATAGGCGGGGGCGTGGCTATGGGTGTGTTCAGCGGGGTTGTCGGCGTCTACCTATCCGAGAGGGCTGAGAGGCTGAAAGAGGTCTCAGAACTCGAAAAGAAGATGGCTAAATCCCTGAAGGGTACTGTCTACTGGAAAGCAGCTAAGATCGTGCCCCTATATGTGGCCCTCTGGAGCGGTTTAGGTGTGCTAATCTTCCCCACAATGATCGCTTCACCATACATTCTCGCCAATATCGGCTTAATCGGAGTTAAGACCGCCTTCCTGGCAAGCATAGTCTTAGCGCTATCTCTCATGACCCTTCTGGGCCTATACCTTGGAGCCATAAGCGGTGAGGGCCTAGTGAAGCCTGCTCTGAGAGCATTCAGTGTAGGCCTTGGAGGCGCCCTGCTAGTATGGACCCTCAGGACAATACTGGGGATACCAATCGCGTAGCACACATTATGAAACTTTAATTGTTGTTAAGGCTAATATCCTGACAAGGTTTGACAGCTCTTTCAAGGTTATGTACTCGTCGGGGGCGTGGGCCTTGGTGCCGTCGGGGCCGTAGCTTAGAACCTCGGATCCCACCTCAGTATAGTACCTGAGGTCGAGGCCTCCCGGACATATGACGGGCTCTGGCTTCCTACCTCTTACAGCCTCAGCCGCTGAGGCTAAAGTGTCGTATAGAACGCCCAGCTTGCTGACAGCAGGTTCCATGGACTGGAGCTTCTCAAGCTTAACAGTAGCATTGGCTGCTATAGCAGCCATCCTGGCTGCGGCTTCAAGTTCTTTATACACTTCATCTACGCTTTCCTCCGGAATGAGCCTCCTGTCTATCGTGAATTCGAACTCGCCTGGCACCTGGTTGGTCTTACCCCCGCCGGGTACCCCCGCTCTTCCTCCTATTGCGAACGTAGGGTACGACGCCTCCTCCGGGATTATCTTGTGCTTGCTCCTCCTCGTGGAGTACATGGAGGCTAGTATATCGCTTAGGGTCAGCGCGATCCTGGCCGCCGATAGAAAGGCGTTGGAGCCTAGCCAGGGCGTACTGGCATGGGC
>JALURD010000161.1 GCA_027057815.1 Acidilobaceae archaeon
CCCCCGGGCATACCTCATCGAGATTGGTGACTGCCAGTTTGCCCGTTGGAGTTCTTATGAGGCCTGAGGGCGTTAAGGCCCATGTGGGTATAATTGGAGGCTCGGGCCTTTACGATCCAGGCATTGTAGAGGAGCCCGTGGAAGTTAGGGTCCACACGCCATATGGGCATCCTAGCGACTTCATTATTGTGGGAAAGGTTAGAGGGATTCCAGTAGCGTTCCTACCTAGGCATGGCAGGGGACACAGGCTTCCGCCCCACATGATCAACTATAGGGCTAACATATACGCACTCAAAGCGCTTGGAGTGAAATGGGTTATAAGCGTCTCGGCCGTTGGAAGTCTAAGAGAGGACTATAAGCCTGGCGACTTCGTCGTGCCAGATCAGTTCATAGACATGACGAAGAACAGAAGACACTATACATTCTACGATGGACCCGTGACGGTCCATGTTAGTATGGCAGACCCCTTCTGCGAGGACCTAAGGCAGAAGATAATAGAGGCAACTAAGGCCCTAGGCTACCCCGTTCATGAGAGGGGAACATACATATGCATAGAGGGACCAAGGTTCTCAACACGCGCGGAAAGCAGGGTATGGAAGGAGGTATTCAAAGCCGACATAATAGGCATGACCCTAGTGCCGGAGGTTAACTTAGCCTGCGAAGCCCAGCTTTGCTACGCTACTCTCGCCATGATAACAGACTACGATGTATGGGCCGAGAGACCCGTCACAGCTGAGGAAGTAGAGAAAGTAATGAAACAGAACATAGAAAGGGCCAGAAAAGTGCTCTATGAACTCATACCGAAGCTGGCAGGAGAACCCGAAGAAGCCAAATGCAGTTGTTGCAGGGCGCTCGACTATGCAGTCGTCTAAGCTCTCAGCCTGGCTTGGCGAGGCTATCGGGGAGGCGGGATCCCTGCGCGCCCCCCGCCTCCCCGGCAATGACATAGTAATAATCTATACCCCAGGAGCAGAGCCGCCAGCGCACCAGCTCTACCTGGCATACCTGCATGCAGGCAGAAGAGCAGTGCTGGCCAGCGCTGTAGAGGCATCCCTGCACATACTCCCGTACAGGGAGGACGTGGCTGCGGTGATAATCTTCACCCCCGGCGGGAAAGACTCTCTGGCACTCATAGCCGCTGAGCAGGCGTCTACTATAGGCCTAGAAACGATCTTGGTCGGGCCGGAGCTGCACCCCGCCTATGAGGAGAAGGCGGAGCTCGTGGGCGCCGAGAGGATCACAGTCAAGGGCAGGCACCCTATAATGGCGGCGACAATAGCCTCTTTGAAGTGGTCTCCAAGCCCGCTGGGCGCTAGAGCTGCACGGCTGGACGAGGAAGTGGCTGATCTAGCATCGGCGGCGGATTGGGTCATGGAGAAGTTTAAGGCGACAGTGGAAGCTCTAAGTGAGGAGTCACCTGAGGCGATCTACTACTCGCCCGCCATGGCCCCAGCGGCTTTCTACCTTGCCAAGCTGGCGTCCAAGAAGATAGGTGGAAGACCGTATACAGCATCCCTGCAGTACCTGAGCGAAGCCAAGAGAGGTGTGCCTACAGTAGTAATGCTGACGGAGCTAGAGAGATTCGCGGCCAGGGAGAGGCTGATGACTGCCAGGGTAAGGGGGGTGAAATACGTCGAGGTAGCCATTAACACGGATCCAATAACGGCTGGGTTATACGGAATGCTTCTATCCGCGGCAGCATACCAGGAAATGCCATGAAACCCCTTTGAGGTGCTGGCCCGTGGCGGGTAAGTATAATGGCATCGCGGTCATTGTTACTAGTGATAGTGTGTATAGAGGTGAGAAGGAGGATAAAGTTACGCCGATCGTTAAGAGGTTTGCTGAGAGGATTGGTTTAAGGCTAGCATACTCGGCGGTTGTGCCTAACGATGCCAAGAAAATCGAGGAAGCGGTTCTTGAGGCTGTTAATAGAGCTGGTGTGGTTCTGGTTACCGGAGGTACTGGTCTATCGCCCCACGATGTAACAGTGGATGTTGTGGAAAGGCTAGCTTCGAAAAGGGTCCCAGGCTTCGGGGAGCAGCATAGGCGTTTAAGCTTCGAGAGAATAGGGCCTAGAGCCCTCTTAAGCCGGACGTGTGCATTTATCGTGAAAGGCTCATTCGTTGCAGTAACTCCCGGCAACCCTGATGCGGTGGATGTGGCCCTGAACATCATAGAGGGCTTCCTGGATCACTTGATAGAGCAGCTTCAAGGTAAGAAGCACTGAGGAGCCTGCTTAATGAGTCCTACCTGGCATGGAGGGTTTAAGTCCGAGTGCTTTCTCGATTATGTGGACTGGAGGTTTGAATCGTGCCTCTACGTCGTCAGGCCTTTTTATAGTGAATGACGCCCTTCCTCCAATCCCTTTCTCCAGTAGGCCTTGGCGGCTGAGTAGGTCGAGGAGTATGACGCTCTGGACTAGGGCGTAATAAAGCCTGGATAGACGTTCCGGGTTCTCCAGGCCCTCGAAGGGTCTCTCGGCCTTGAGTGGGTCGAAGGACACCTTCAATATTGTAGCCCCCCGCAAGTTGGGGTGCCTTCTCCAGTACCTGAATGCGCCGTCATCCCCGGTAGCCGGATTGAAGCCCTCCAATGTTACGGGGTCGGCTTTGGGTAGGGCTACGTCGCAGGGTACAGGCGGGGTTGGTATGGTGCGCCCGCCTGCACTCTTAACGTCTAGGAATGCCAGGTAGGCTAGGAGCGAGGCTGCATCCCTGGGGGTCTCTATTCTACCATGCTTCAGGGCGTGCGACCATGCTCTCTCCACCTCTATTTCAGTGCATTCCGGCACCCCGACGGGGATCCCCTCCCATGCGTAGACGTGGATCCCATAGTATAGGAGGGTAGTATCCACGATCAACCCTGGCTCAGCTGCGGCCTCGGGGAGCGGGCCCTTAGGGCCCTCGGGGCTCCATACTTCAAGCGTTGCAAGGCCGGTCCATGCTATGGCTTGGGCTAGCGGGGATCCCTTTGAGTCGAATGCCTCGGCTAGTTCATTCAGGAGCTTGGCGAGCTTGCCCGCGGCCCTCGCTACGCTCTTCTCATCGCATAGCTCAGCTTCTGCCACACTTTTATCCCCAATGAATACTGTAAGCCTGCCGCAGGGGCCGAGATTTCCTGGAAGTAAAGCTCTAGCGCCTTCAACGTCGTTTAACCGCCTCGCAGTCTCAGCGACTGCGCACCTCAGCGGGGGGAGGGGCCTGGTCCCAGGTATCTTGGGAGAGCAGGTCGACTCTTCACTCCATGAAAGCTCGGCGGCATACCTGCGCATTGCAGCGTTCCTAGGCGTATCGCCTGGCCCAACGGCCTTGTGCATGACTATTAGCGGTTCGAGCCGCCTTGGCGTGTAAGGATATGGAAGCCCCCTCCATGAACCAAAATAGAAGTGGACATGAACTACATCGTATGACCCATAGGCCCCACCTCTAACGCCTGCAATAGCCAGGACGGCAGCTAGCCTCCTACCCGCCGAGGAAACAGAGACGACTACCGGCTCGCCAGCGGAGGCTGTTTCTTCGAGCACCCTAAGTGAATCGAAGACCAAACGGTCCTC
>JALURD010000162.1 GCA_027057815.1 Acidilobaceae archaeon
AGTCTTGGAAACAGTTGGAAGACCTCCTCCAGCCTATCTCTAGCATCGCTCTCTGGTATATCGTAGGTAGCTAGTAGTAGGTTCTCTTTGACGCTGAGGCTGGAGAAAATGTTCTGAAGCTGCAGAGTATAGGCCATCCCCAGCTTAGCCCTCTTATAGGCTGGAACCCTTGTGATATCCCGGCCCTCATAGACTACGCGGCCCTTGAAGATCGTTGTGAGTCCGAATATCGTGTTGAGTAATGTAGTCTTACCCGCACCGTTGGGCCCAAGCACTACTGTAATCCTTCCAGGCTTAACTTCAAAGTCTATATCGAATATAACTTGGAACTTACCATAGCCAGCAGTGACGCCCTCAAGCTTCACTACAGGCTCAGACCCTGCCACGAGGGATCCCCCCGGGCTAGCCGCCTATGTAACTCTCTAGCACGGCTCTATCCCTGAGGACCTTGTCGGGCTCGCCTTCACTGATGACTCTGCCTAAGTGCATAGCGTAAGCGTAGTCAGCGTACTGTGCTGCTATGTCTATCCTATGCTCAATAATGAGGAATGTTATGCCGTGCTCTTCTCTAAGCTTTCTTATGACACTGAATATCTCGTGAGCCTTCTTGGGGTGAACTCCGGCCGCGGGCTCATCCATTATTAAGAGTCTGGCACCGCTCATGAGGGCTCTACCTACTTCTAAGAGCTTAAGCTCGGCGCCGCTCAACTCTGCTGCTTTAGTGTCCCATGCATCCTCCATTCCAAGCACCTTCAGGATCTCAAATGCTTTCTCGACTGCCTCCTTCTCGACCTTTAACCAGAATGACTTAAATGGTGACCTGTATACGCTCTCATAGGGACCCGGGGGGATGGCGGTTAATAGGTTCTCTAGGACGGTTAGATTAATGAAGGGCTTGGGTATCTGGAATGTTCTCACTATTCCCATACGAGCAATCTTATGGGGCGCCATGCCCGTGATGTCTATTTCCTCGTCCCTAGTCGGCCTATAGTAAACTCTGCCCTCTTCGGGTAGGAGGAACCCGGTGATCACGTTGACTAACGTGGTTTTACCAGAGCCGTTGGGCCCTATGAGAAGGACCACAGTGTTTCTAGGTATCCTAACTGACACTCCGGCCAGAGCTACTACTCCCCCGAATCTCTTCACGACGTTGTCTGTATAGAGTATGAGGTCGGCTCCTCGGGGAGCTTCAACTGCTGTCTCCGCCACGATACTAGCCGCCATTTTATGCCCCCACCCATTGAGGTTTCAAGCGGGGCTCTAATGGAGGGTCGCACCGCCACCCCCTATTTATGTAGAACCTAACCACATGTCATAGACCCCACGTTGCGCCACCAGGCAATCATGATGTAAGAGTCCTATTGAGACGTGAGTGTATGCGTAATTCAAAAGATAACCTTAATATACGGCTCCCTCTATGGAATGCTATCCTAGAAGGTAATATAGTGGGAATCTCGTAGGAGGGAAGGGTGTTTAGGGTATGTTAAGGGTTAGGATTGCGGCCCTCTTGATCATCCTGGCCATGCTAGCGGCTGTTCCAGCGACCCTGCCAGTCATAAAGACACAGGCACAGACAACTATCACGATCGGCGCTCTCCTCCCCCTAACCGGCGACCTAAGCGACTACGGAGTGAGAGCTGAGGCCACACTAAAAGTTGCTATAGAAGATGTTAACGCTTACCTCGAGCAGAAGGGAGCATGGTTTAGGCTAGACCTGAGAGTGGAAGATACAGCTACCAACCCAGATATTGCAGTTCAGAAGCTTAACACACTCATTAGCGCTGGAATAAAGTTTGTAGTCGGCCCAATGACTAGCGCTGAATTAACTAAGATAAAAGACCTGGCTAACCAAAACAATGTCTTAGTCATTAGCCCGTCTAGCACAGCTATAGAGCTAGCAATACCTGGAGACAACGCATTTAGGTTCTGTCCTGATGATAGGGTGCAGTCAAAGGTAGTAGCTAAGATAGCACAGGACTTCGGTATAAAGGCAGCGGTCATGATAGTTAGAGCCGACACTTGGGGCCAGGGTTTGAGGAAGTCCATTGCGTCACTCTTCGATCAGGCTGGCATTGAGTACAAGTATTACGAGTACAACCCTGAGAGCCCCAACTTCGCGGCTATAGCGGCTTCGGCTGCTCAGGACGTGCAGGCATACATCGATAAGTATGGAGCCGATAAGGTTGCAGTAGTTTTGATCGCGTTCAAGGAGGCTGCTGACCTCTTCGGCCAGGCTAAGGGCTACGACTCCCTAAGGCAGGTAATCTGGTTTGGTAGCGACGGTACGGCGAAGCTGAGTACCATAGCAAACGACATTGAGGCAGCGGCCTTCGCCCAGGACACTCTCTTCCTAAACCCAATCTTCTCGCCAGCAGCCACCAAGAACCAGGAGAGGATAGCACAGAAGGTGGTCCAGGACATAGGTGAGGAGCCCGATGCGTACAGCTATGCAGCATACGATGCAGTATGGGCTATAGCGCTTGCTTTACTCGACGCCGATCCCAATGGTACACCCGACGACTGGGTTAACCATGTGAAGGCTAAGCTGGAGCAAGGCATAACAACCAGCGAGGAATTTGCTGCCCACTCAGCCACCGGAGCCTTCCCGCTAAATGAGGCTGGAGATAGGGCTACTGCCGACTATGACCTCTGGATGGTATATAACGGCGAATGGGTACTAGTGGGCAAGTACTATGGTAATGAGAATAGGGTAGAGTGGTTTAAGGTAGATGCTCTAGGAGGAAAGACCTACGTGGATCTCGTGCAGGAGAAGTTCCAGGCCGCTAAGCCCACTCCAACCACCAGCCCAACTCAGACGTCACCAACAGGGACTAGCCCAACTGCCACGTCACCAACAACAACTGAGACTGAAACCGAGACCACCACGACAGCGGGAGGCCTAGGGGCAGGAACGCTCGTTGCAGTGATAATCATAATCATAATAGTAGCAGCCGCCGCCTTCATGCTCACGAGGAAGAGGTAACCCTCAAGCCGCTAGTCAATACGCACTCTATTCAAGTCTTCCCCCTCTTTTCCTTTCAAGCATTTTCTTTATGCTCCTTGACTGTTAAGTTTCAAACCTTTTAGTATAATAAATTATGTAGACTATTAGGAGTAAAACTAGTAGTGTTGGCGTGAATGCTAGCTGCCATGCAGGCACCTCGCCAGCTACGAGGTAGTCGAGCATTGTTCTATAGTAGAGTATAGCCTTGCCGAGGTGTCCTAGGGTAGGGGCTCCCAAGGTAGTTGATAATATGATTAGTATGACTCCTGCGACTGTGTAGGAAAAGTAGAATGCTATGCTTAGCAGGCTTGCGGTTCCGGAGCTTCTACTCTTCACCGCTATAAGTGCGAATACCGTGCCATAGAGTAACGCTTGGGCTTCATAGCCTGCTATACCGGCAAGGAGTCTGGCGGGATCCCTAGCAACCACAGGGTAGAGTATCAAGGATGCGACTATGACGGGGGTTGCTATGAGTATGAGTGATGGTATGGCGACCCTGCTTATCCATAGGATTAGGGCGGCTCC